>JADLHE010000493.1 GCA_020848965.1 Saprospiraceae bacterium | reverse complement strand
GGTGGAGACGCTGGCGTTCCGCAATGTCGCCTTCCAGCACAAGACCGCCCAACACCGGGCCATTGATGGCATCAGTTTCGAGGTGAAACGTGGGGAGACCATCGCCTTTGTAGGGCCGAGCGGCAGCGGCAAGTCCACGCTGATGAAGCTCATGGTGGGCCTCTACCGCCCGCAGGAAGGCAAGATACTCTACAACGGCCTCGACGAGAACGAAATCCTCTACGACGACCTCCGCAACCAAATCGGCTTCGTGACGCAGGACACCAACCTCTTCAGCGGCACCATCCGGGAGAACCTCCTTTTCGTGAACCCCGCCGCCACCGAGGCCGACCTGCAGCTGGCGCTGCAACAGGCCAGTTGCACCCAACTGCTCGGCCGTGCCGAAAAGGGCATAGACACCATGATAGGCGAAGGCGGCCTCAAGCTCTCCGGCGGCGAAAAGCAGCGCATCTCCATCGCCCGTGCGCTGCTACGCAAGCCCCGCCTGCTCATCTTCGACGAAGCCACCTCCGCCCTCGACTCCATCACCGAGGAGGAAATCACCGACACCATCAAGGCCGTCTCCAGCAGCCGCTCGCAGGTGACCATCCTCATCGCCCACCGCCTCAGCACCATCATGCACGCCGACCGGATTTATGTCCTCGAAAAAGGCGTGATGGCCGAGACGGGCACCCACGATGAGTTGTTGGCGGAAAAGGGGCTGTATTATGCGATGTGGCGGCAGCAGATTGGGGAGCGGAAGAATGGGGTGAGGGAGAAGGCGGCGATGTTGAACTGATAAGGCCAAATGTGTCCAAAGACGCTGGTAATGTTCGCCAAGAGAGTTCTAATGTTGGCAAAGACGCTGGTAATGTGTCTAAAGACGCTGGTAATGTTCGTCTGGAAAGGTCTAATGTTGGCAAAGACGCTGGTAATGTGTCTAAAGACAAAGTTGATGTGTCTAAAGACGATGCTAATGTGTTTTTGGGCGGGGTTTGGTAATTTTTGGGGTTTTGGGATAATTTTTTTTGGGAATGTTTGGAGGGGAGGGGGATTGTTTTTAGATTTGTCGCAACGAAACGCACTAAGGGAAAACTCGAAAACGGAAATCTGGGATGGAGTCTTGGCGAGGCTGGGATAAAGTTTTGGTTTTCACATTAGTTCTTTAACAATTTACTCTCATCTACTTTGTAGGTAGAAAGGAGGGTACAAAGCGAAAATACACGCAATAGCGGACATAGACGGAGTTGCGTGTATATAGGAGTTACATGCAAAAAGAAATAATATGGATAATAAACTCGAAGTAACTAATCTAATAGACCCATTTTTAAAACTGTTCAAGGGGATTGATAATGAATTTAGAGAATTTCTAAAGGTCGAACTTCATGAATACTTATACGACCAATTAGACAAATTATATACAACAAATACCTTTTTGCATAGAGGCCATAAAGTAAACTTTTTAAGGTATTACTATCCTGTTAAGGTAAAATTCAATAAACTAACTTCCGATTTTGAGCAACTTGAAAAAATTTTAGATGAGTACAAATATATTTCTATAATTGGATTAGCAGGTAGTGGGAAGACAACTCTTCTTAAGTACATTTTTATCAATTGTATTAAAAAGAAACTAAAAATCCCAATTCTTATTGAGCTAAGAAAACTAAATAGCTACAATGGAGACCTGTTGGAATTTATCAAGGAGTATATTCTTAAGAATAATATTAAGCCTTCATCCAAGATTCTAAATAGAGAATTAAAAAAAGGAAAATTTCTCTTTCTTTTGGATGGATATGATGAGATATATTCAAGCAATAAAGAAGTAGTTAATAGAAATATTGAAGAATTTGTTGACATGTATTCGAAGAATACATTTATTATTTCTGCTCGACCTCAAAGTGGCTTAGAATACTTTCCTCGTTTTAATGCTTTTAACACCTTACCCTTAACTCAAAAAGAAATTGGAGAATTTGTAAAATTAATGGTTGATGATAAAGAGAAAGTTTCAAGAATATTAGAATCTATAGAAGATTCCAAAACCGAAGCTTTTAACTCATACCTAAGCAACCCTCTATTGTTATCGATGTTTATCTTGTCATATGAAAACCATCCAGAGATACCAAGTAGGCTTTCATCATTTTATAGAAATGTTTTTGACACATTATATTCAAGACATGATGGTATAAGCAAGTCTGGTTTTCCAAGAGAAAAGCTATCAGGTCTTGAAAAATATAATTTTGAAGAGGTTTTAAAACAATTTTCTTATCTAACCTATTTTAAAGGCGCTTCTGAGTTTACTGAAGAATCGTTGCATGATATATTAGAAAAAATTCGGAAAAATTCGACAGTATTGAATTATAACACACATAATTTAATTTCAGATTTAATTATTGCAATTTCGATTTTAATAAAAGATGGTTTGATTTATACTTTTCCGCACAGGTCAATGCAAGAGTATTTTTGTTCATTATTCATTTCTGAACTTCCACCAAACAAAAAAGCGAATGCATATTCAATATATTTTGAAGTAATTAACATGCATTACAATGATTGGGGACTGCATTTTTGGCACATGTTAAATGAACTTGACAATGAAGGATTTAATGAGTTTTTTGCAATAAAAATTTTGGAAGAATTTGTAGAACAAGTGAATATAAAGAGGACAAAAAAAGAAAAATTTATTAAAATGGTTGAATTGATTAATATTCATATGTATTTAGTCGATGGAATGTGTCAAAATTTTGGAATCCCTGCATCAAATTTTTTCAAATTATTAGATTTTTATCGAGGACAGAAATCGGAGTTTATACAGATAAATAACCATGAATGGTCTAAAAGGGATAGAAAAAAATTGAACAATTTATGCGGAGTTCCAAACATAAAGGAATCAAGCATAACAAAGGATTTAGCTGATTGTTTAAGGAAGAATGAATTCTACGAAATGTTTGAAAAAAATGAACTCGTCGATAAATTTTTCACGAGTTTTGAATATACTAAAGAATTAATTGCTAAACTAAAGAATGATAATGTGGAAAAAAGCAAATCAATTGACGAACTACTTAATTTATATTAATTCAGCATGTAACAACCAGTTGTGTCAAGTCTTCCACCGCCAGCGCAATGACCGTGGCATCTGCCCCGCTGGCGCATACCTTATCCCTTCAATCAAAGAACGGCGCTGCTCGTTGATAGCTGTGCTATCATACGGGCTTTGGTTGCGGCCTTTGGCCGCCGTGCGTTGGTCGAGTCGGTGAAGCCCTAATTTTCTTGAGAGAATGTTGCATGTTATGGCGCATTTGCAAAGCACGGTAGGTTTTGGAATGCGAGGCTGGAGGCCTCAACCTAAGACCGCCAACGAGCGAAAGCTCGTGTCGAGCAGGGACGTTCTTTGATGGGAAGAGACAGGGGATGCGCCAGCGGGGTGTCAACTGCAACAATCAATCTTTGATGTAATATAGGTTAAAGTGGTAGTTTTTGCCTTCGTCCGCTTTTTGTAAAATCATAAAGGTCGAAGATTGGCTGATTGTTAAAATAGGTGCATGCAAGCTGCCATCGTCTTCTTTTTTAGCCAGTGATGGTATAGGTTTTATTATTACGTCACCTTTTTGGTCAAATATGCCGACAGTTGCAAGTTTTTTCTCGAATGCTCCTCCAAATTTACTTTTAAGGCTTGGCAGTTTAATATAGTAAAGCAGATACACTTTATTGTCCCTAATTAAATATTCAAGGTTGTCGTTGTCTGTATCATCAGCTCCTAAATACAAAACGTTGTTGTTTGCCTTGTCGTCTGTATATTCATCCTTCATATAAGATGGGAATAGGGCCTTTCTCACAATCTTTCCAGTATTGTCCACTTCGATAATTAAAGCACTTCCACCGCCACCTTCAAAAGACCGGGCAGAGGCAGTAGTATTTTTTATAGGGGGGGTTCCGTCAGCGTCATGAACCGATTGAAACCCTCCAGAAAATGTCTGTGCGAAATAGATGGTATTGCCAGAGGGTAGTTCGACTGCGTCTCTAAAAAAATAGGTTCCATTGAACGGGTCAATATCTTTGTCTATATTTTTTGGGGCGGCAATATTATCAAGCTTGAAAAAATTAGTGCTTTCTATACTACAAGTCTTGGGGTCAATGGTTAAACATGCAATTCCTTCGTCAATAGAATCATCTTTGTCAGAATAAAAACCAATACATTCCAGTTTACCGTTCTTTTTTGATTGTATCATACTACCCCTAAGTTTCTTTCCTTCAACAACCAAGGTAGTTTCAATTGGTTTTTCGCTGTTTCCAACGATTCGATAAAGTCGAGCAGTGCCTGCAGGGGCTTTATCGGAAAGGTATTTATTGTATTTTTTTTTCTCTTCTTTATCGTATGTCCTAGCAGTCATAAACGCCACACCATCATTTGAAACAGCCCAAGAAGTAACATAAGTACTTCGCTCAGTGCTTGGCAATACAATATGCTGATTCCAAAGAAGTTTATAGTCTTTATCTATTGTTGCTAGATAAAACGCTTGTGGCTCGTCTCCATTTTTCACCTCCTTGTTGATAGTTCCATAGGTATATGCAACCATCAATTTTGTAGAATCAGGTGATACCGCCCATTCTATCCGTGGAAAAGGTATTGGTTGTATAGTTTGAAACTCCATTAGTATTATTTCATTACCAATCGTTCCGTTCGGTTTGATGGGCAGAGCTTTTATCAAACGATTCCTGCCATGAAATTCATATACAACCCATGCAAAGTGATTGCCTAGTTTTATAACTGTGATTAATTGGTTTTTATCTGCAAAATAGTCTTTTGATTCCAATAACTTGAAATCTGGCGAAAAATGGTTGATTCTAATGCCCGATTTATTGTTAGGTGCATCCACGTATTGGTTAGTATAGTGACCGCTTCCATCTGAAAAAAAATGTGTCTGATAGGAATTGGCATCTTTGTCCTTTTGTAAGGATTGGCTTTGCCAAGTATCAAGATTTTGGCCAAAGCAAGAAACAGTTACTAAGAGTAAGATAAGGCAAATGATTAGATTAGAATAGTGTTTCATGAGAAATCGTTGGATAATGATTAAAATGTGTATAGATTGCTGGCAATAATTATGCCCACGCTGCGCAGTTGTTGCAAGTATGCTTTCAGCAGAATCTAAAAAATGAAGTTCTTGCAACCCCAAGCACCACCCCACCAAACCCTGGCTGGAACGGTAAGGTTTTTGCAAAGGGTGATGCAGTTTCATTGGCGTTTGGAGCAGCGAATTTGCTTTTCGAATCGCCGATGATGCAATCATTCGAGCGTGTTATGGGCAAGAAAAAGGTCGTCAAAGCAAACGGAAAGGCGGAAAAAAACGAGAACAGGGTTTATGTAATAATATTCCTGTGCCTCTTGCCGATGTGGACGTTCTTCTTCTTCTACGACCGTCATGCTTGGGCAAATGGGGGTTACGAAGTAGTCGGCGTTTGCGTCGAAAGGTATTACAACCGTGGGCCGAGAATAGCCTATGAATACGTAATAGACGGCAGTGTATGCAAAGGAACGGGAAGAGTAAGCTCTAAATTTGGTCAAAGTATCCAAGTCGGTGATTCCATTTTGGTCTTTGTTGCCAGGAACAATAAGACACCGAGCAAATTGGCGAGTTTAGGGCCTTATAAGGTGGTTGGTAGGTAATCTTTACAAGACGCTGGTTCATAGCACCGCACGTTTACTAAGCTTATGGAAATTTGGTAAACGTTACCTACCTGTATCATTGACCACATCTATCATCTTGTAACCCCTCGTTTCAACGAGGGGAAGCGCCATGCCCGCAGCTCCCATCTATCATCTTCACAAGGCATCCGCATCATGGTTTTATGGAATGTGCTGTAAAGAAGATAGATGTGGGGGCGGCTTGGGTTAAAGCCCCCCGGTTAAAACCGGGGGTTACAAGATGATAGATGTGACACTGCTATTTGTGGCCACGTTTACTAAACTTATAAAAGTTTAGTAAACGTTAGGCCCAACCATGCTCCAACAAAAAAAATCCCCGACAACGGTATCACCCATTGCCGAGGACAATAACTCAAATTTATCTAATTCTTCACAGTTACGCCAGCGGCTGCAACCTCACCTCGTAAATATTTTCTTCGCTTTTGACCATTTTCAGCTTGTTGAGCAGGGAGGGTTGGTAGCCAGGGGCTTCCACGCTGAGGCTTACTTCGCCGATGCTGACGGGCTTGAACTCGCATTGGCCGTTCTCGCCGGTTTGGCCAGTGCGCACCACTGTACCTTTGCTAACCTTGACCGTGGCCTCAGTGACGGGCTTGCCTTCGTCATCGAGCACCGTAACCAGCAGGCTGGTGTGCTTGCTGGGTTGGTTCACCAGTTTGCGGGCGTTCTTCCAGCCTACCACGAGGGCGGGTTCAGTGGTTGAGAGGGTGAGCACGAGTCGGTCGAGTCGGGTCTTGAGCAGTTCGTTGTTCAGGCGGAGGGTTTCCACGACGGTATCGGTGGCGGACTTCACGTTGCCGTGCGAGAGCCGGGGCGAATTGGCGGCAGCCGAATAGGGAGGTATGGCTGCATTCAGGGTGTCGAGGTCGGCCTTGGTCACATTGTAGGGCGCCAATTGGTCAATGACCTTATTGGCTTCGTCGTGTACCTGCTGGCAGAGGGTGGGCAGGCGGTCTTTTTTTTCGCCAATGAGGGCACTGGCCCGCACCTTCATGATTTGGAGCAGGGTGGCGTTCTTGACGACTTCGGCGTAGGCAGCAGCGCCCAAGGCCACTTTTTCGGTGGCTTTGGCCAGTTCGATTTTCAGCTTTTCGGCAATGCCAGCGGCCACGGTGGGGTCGTTGAGGGCATCGGTCAGCGCTGCTTCGATGATGACCATGTTGGCGTCGAAGCTCACGAAATTTTCGGTAATGGCAGCTACGGTGTCAAGCTTGGGCTTGTTTTCCTTGTAGAATTGCGCAGTGGTGCGCTGCATGTTGAGATGGGAATCCGAAATTTTTTCCATTGGGGGGAAACGATTTTGGTTATGAAAAAAAAGAATCAATAACAATGCTGCAAGGAAAATGCCAAAACCATGTTATGTATTTTGTTATTTTTGTTATGGTAGGTGGGGTAGGGGTTTGGGGGTGGTGGGGATGGGCGCATGGGGTGTTATTTTATGTGCGTCATCTACATGGGGCGTCATTCACATGGGGCGTCACTCCATTGCCCGTTATCCACATGGGGCATCACCCCATTGCCCGTTATAAACATGGGGCGGCACCCCATGCCCGTTATCAACATGGGGCGGCACCCCATGCCCGTTATCAACATGGGGCGGCACCCCATGCACGTGACCCACATGGGGCGTCACCCCATGCACGTGACCCACATGGGGCGTCACCCCATGCACGTGACCCACATGGGGCGTCACCCCATGCTAACATATTGCGCCCTTTCAGGGCTATAATGTAGGCGATGGTGTAGCCCTGAAAGGGCGAGATATACTAGCGTGGGGTGCCGCCCTACGCTGAAAGGGCGAGATACACTAGCGTGGGGTGTCGCCCTACGCTGAAAGCGTGGGGTGCCGCCCTATGCTATGGTATTGCCGCCGCCCCACGCTATGTTGCCCGCCATCCGCATGGGGCGTTGCCCCATTTTTGGGAGGGCTACCCGTTTGGACTTTTTCCAGGGCTAGTGAATTGAGTTTCTGTTGCAGTGGCCGCAGTGCTGGAACAATAATTGCACTTTGCCGGCACTAGACCAATTCAAAGAGCATTCACCCTTTTCGTAGGCCCTTTATGTCCCTTCAACAGTTAACAAAAATATTCAAGAAGCCAAGCCAAGCTTATCTCGATTGGCGGCAGCCGCACAACAAGCGGGCGCTGGTACGTGGCACCATCTTGACTTTGTTGACCATGACCGCTATTTCCTTAGCGGACTATTTCTACTATGCGGAGGCCTATTACCAGGAGATGGGGATAGCATGGAAAAGGGAATTCACGACCGACAATTTCTTCCGGTTGGTCTGTGTGCCATTGATAAACATAGGGGCCATTGTGCTGGCAAAATCGGCTTGGAACAATTCCCAAAAGCGACTGGATTGGATTGCTTTCGGGGTGCTGTTCTTTACGGTGGCTGGCATTTGGATGTGCAGCACCTGCCAAGAGCACTACACCTCCGACGACTATACCTACGAGGTGCTCGTGCTGATGGTCTTTGCCCCTTTGCTCTATGGGCTGAGTTTTCGGACGGCGTTCTTTTTCAGTGGCTTATTGGTGCTGTCTGTGCTGGCGCAATTGGCCATTGACAAGCAGATTGAACTTGGCACGGCCATCTACGATGTGGCTGTGATTACGATGACTTGGGTGCCCATTGCGGTCGGCAATTTTAAGATGGAACAGGCCATGCGGGCCAATTTCAGGGCCATCACCCAATTGGAGGAAGCCAACCAAGGCATCCTGAAACAGGCCACGGAGCTGAAGTCGAAAAACCACGACCTGGAACAGTTTGCCTACGCCTCTTCCCACGACCTGCAAGAGCCATTGCGCACCATTTCCAATTTTGTGACCATCCTCAACAAGCAATTGCACCATCAAATGACGGAAGACCAACGGCTCTACATGAGCCTGGTGCTCAATTCCACCGAGCGGATGAAAAACCTCATCCATGCCATTCTGGAATACTCCCGCATTGGCCGCAACAAGCAATTGGAGCGGATTGATTGCAACGAAATGCTGAAGGAGGTAATAGCAGACCTCAACTTCTCCATAGAAGCGGCAAACAGCACGATAAAGCTCGGCCAGCTCCCCGTGGTCAATGGCTATAAAGCCGAATTGGCGACGCTCTTCCAGAACCTTATCAGCAATGCCCTTAAGTTCAGAAAGGCCGATATAGCGCCCATTGTTGAAATAAGTGGTTCGGCCGACGAAGACGGGTATCTTTTTTGTGTTAGTGACAACGGCATCGGCATAGATCCTCAATTTGCCGATAAAGTCTTCCACCTGTTTTCTCGTCTTCACAACAAAGACGAGTATGAGGGCACGGGAATTGGGCTTACGCACAGCAAGAAAATCGTGGAACTGCACGACGGCACGATTTGGCTGGAGCATTGCCCTGGGGGTGGCGCTGCTTTTTGTTTTAAAATCTCCAACTCACTTATAAACGACTCCAATGAAAAAGAAACTCGACTGCATCATGCTGATTGACGATGATTTTGCCACCAACCTCTTCCATAAATTGGTGATAGAGGAAAGTGGCTTTGCCGTCAATATTGTGGTGAAAAATAGTGCCGAAGAAGCCTTGGATTACCTGAAAAAACCTTTTAACGAAATCAGCCCCAAGCCGAACTTGATTTTTCTCGACATCAATATGCCTCGCATGTCCGGATGGGATTTCCTTGAGCACTACAAAGAACTGCCCCTGGAAAAAAAAGCGGAAAATATCATCGTCATGCTTTCGACTTCGTGCAATCCCGACGACCTGGCCCGTGCGGAGCGGAACCCCTGCGTGAAGGATTACCGCAGCAAGCCGCTGACGGTGCTGATGCTGGAGGAAATCTTGGACAAGTTTTTCGAATTGCCACAGGCTGCCTCAGCATAGGTAATCGCTGCACGGTACTCCCCAAGCGTTGATGTTTCATCCCATAGTTGACCTATGTCAAAATCAATTGCCACCTTCTTGTTCTTCCTGTCCATGGCTCCGCTCATGGCGCAGCACTTAGTGACGGGCAAGGTCAGCGATGCCACCACCAAGGAGACCCTTATAGGGGTTAACATCCTTTTGCAATCCCCCTATAGTGGTGCAGTCACCGATGCAAATGGGTCGTATGCTTTAAAAATACCGCCGGGCACGGGCGATTCCATCCGGCTAGAAGCCAGTTTCATTGGGTATTCCACCAGCGTATTGGTCGTGAAAAACACAGGGGTGGACATGGTGCTCGATTTCGCACTTGGTCCCGATACCAGACAACTGAAGACCGTGGTCGTCACAGCTACCAAAAAAACGCAGGACTCGCAGCGGGTGCCCATGAGTATCACCACATTACCTAGTATCCAATTGCGGCGGTCAGGGGCAAAGCAGTTCCGTGATTATGCGAGTGGCATTGCCAATCTTTCCTTCGGAACGCAAGGGGCGGGCGTTTTTGGCCGCATTGACAATGGCATCTCGATACGTGGTATTGCGGGCAAGAACACAACGGCCCTCTACCTTGACGAGACGCCACTGCCCGAAAACCTCGACCCCCGCCTCTCCGACATCAATAGGGTAGAGGTGCTGAAAGGGCCGCAGGGCACGCTGTATGGCTCCCGCAATATGGGCGGTGCTGTGAAAATGATTACCAATGCTCCCAATCCCAAGCAGATAGAGGGGTTTTCCAACTACTCGGCGGCAGCTGTAAAGGAAGGGGGCTTCGACCATAGTTTTGAAGGATATTTTAACTTGCCATTCGGCAAAAAGGCCGCCCTTCGCACAGTGGCATTCTACGATGCCATTTCCGGCATTTTCGACCGGAAAATCAAGCTCAATGCCCATATTCTTAACCTGAACAAAACCCTGCTTACCACAGGACCGGATGGAACCCCGTTCCGCATCACCACCGATGGTTGCCCCGGCTGTTACCTAAAAGACATCGAAAACGTGGACGCCAAGTCAAACTATGGTTTTCAGGCGAGCCTCGGCTTTTTTCCCAGCGCCAAAATTTCGATAGTGCCCAAGGTGATTTTTCAGGATATGACAGGAGATGGTTTTGATTTTGCCGAAGGCAGGGTTGGGAATTTCGTGCAAGAGCGGGTGAGTGGCATCCGGGAGCATTTCAAGGATAATTGGGTGCATTACAGTTTGGTGGCCACCCTGCGCACAAAATTGGGCAAGTTTAGTTCCAGCACCTCTTTGTTGGATAGAACCATTTTGGAAGTGGACGATAATGGCGAGTCGGTAAGCCGAATCTATGGCATCTACGACGGCGATACGAAGCTCGATTTCTTTGCCGGGAATATCTATAAAGACATGCGATTCAAGCAGCTGAACCAAGAGCTGAAATTCCAATCGGACCTTGGCGGCAAATTGGAATTCACGCTTGGCGCCTTCCATCTTTCGGGCAGAACGGATGAAATATGGAACTCGACTTTGCTCGGCCACGCACCCTATATCGCCCTGCACGTTTACGAAGATTTGGAATATGCAAAAGAGGTAGAAGCGGAGCAACCTGCCAGCTATGATTTCGGTGGGGTCTATACCAATTGGGAACTGGCCCTGTTCGGGGAGGCGACCTATCAACTCACCCAACGGCTGAAAGCGACTTTGGGGCTGCGGGCTTTCGACGCCACAGTGGGCATCGTTGCACATGAGACCGGCTTTTTGGTGGATGGTGAATACTTCACAGTGGACAGCAAGTTGAGTGAAAAGGGCGTCATACCCAAGTTCAACATCTCCTATGAACTTGGCCGTAACAGGATGGTGTACGCCACAGTTGCCAAAGGTTATCGCCTAGGTGATGCCAATGAAATCGTGCCGGATGTGTTCTGCGGCGATGAGCTGAAGGACCTGCCCGGTGGCAAGCATCCTCGCACTTTTGATTCCGATTTTTTATGGAACTATGAGCTTGGTTTCAAAACCACTTGGGCCGATGGCCGACTCATGACCAATGCCGCCATCTTCTACAACGACTGGCAGAACCTGCAACAAAACCGGACCTTGGATTGTGGCTACAACTATACCAGCAATGTGGGCGCTGCACACACCACGGGGTTGGAATTGGAACTGCGGGCCAAAGCAACTGCCAGTCTGGAACTGGGCAGTGGGCTGGGACTGCTCTATGCCGTCATTGACGAGTCAGGGCCGCACCTCGATGCCGAGCCGGGGGATAAGATACTCTTTACCCCTAGCCTTACGGCCAATGCCAATGCGCAATACACACAGCAATTGAGCAAAGGGCGCAGTATTTACTTGCGGGCCGATATGCAATACGCCGGGGAGCGGCTCAATACTTTTTCACCGGAAGACGAAGAAGAGGCTTATAAGATTTTCGCACCTTATGCCATCCTAAATGCCCGTGTTGGGCTGCTTTTCAAGCAATACGAGTTTTCCATCTTCGCCAATAACTTGACGAACACCGCCGCCAATTTTGGGGACATCTTCTCCGTGGCCACCGATTTTCCGAGTAGGCCCCGTTTTTCCACCAACCGCCCGGTGACGGTCGGGGTGCAGTTGGCCTTGAAGTTTTGAACCAAGCGTTGGTTCAGATTTACAGCATCCAAGAAGGTTTTTATGCGGTTTTGCGAAGCAAAACTGCATAAAAACCATTTTTCGGGTCAGCCCGTTCCTCAAAATCCGGGATGAATCATGTTTAAATCCTCTCCCGCCAGGGGCATTGGGAACCACTATTATTTAATTTAATGCCTACTACAACTGCCTCAAATAACTCAGTTTCACAATCGCATGGTCTTCCGATTGGCGGATATTGAGGTCATAGTTTTTAAAACCGTTTTTATTTAAAACGATATATAGGAAAGATAATGGCCTATATTCCCAAGCAAGACGGATATTGTAGTTCTTGGTTTCGTTTTCGGAATTCTGCTGGTAAAACGCAATCAACTGCAAGCGGGGATTGAGCGCAAAACGGCCTTCGATGCTGTACAGGTCAATTGTTTTATCCGAATCCATGATGCCAATATCCTTGAATTTATTGCGGTTGATGCGGCCCGCCAAAGAGAAGTGCGGCGACGGCGCAAACTGGAGGTTCACATCGGCACTGTTGAGCCTGCCATCGAAAAAGCCGCCCCAATCCACCTGCCCCCATAGATAAACGATTTTGGAAGGGTCGGAACTGAACCAGACCGACTGCTGGAAATAGTTGTACTGGCCCTCGGCAATGGTGATGCCCAGCGGCTCGAAGGCTTCGGTCAGGTTTTGGTAAACGGGGTTGAGGGAATAGCCGAGGTAGCCGCCTTTTTGGAAGTTCAGCCAAAGCGGGAACAGCCACATTTGCCGCTCAATCAGCTTCCCCGTGGAGGCTTGCCAGTACAGCTCCGGCAGGAACCCCGGCTCGAATGCCCGAATCAGTTTGCGGAAGGGTAGGAGGTCGCCCCGGTAGTACCAGTTCATGCCGGGTGTGGTGCCGATGACGTCTTTTCTGGACACGAAGCCCATCTCCGGATTGAAGTCCTTGGTGACGATGGACTGCGTCCACCAAATCTTGTAATTGTTCGTGGAATTGAAATATTGGGCGATGCCCGCAAAGCCTTGTTGCTCGGACTGGCCGCCAGCGGAGTGCATCACGAAAGCATTGATGGACTGCTCATCGCTGAGGCGGAAAAAGCCGTCCACGGTGCTCACGACGTTGGAGCCATCGGGCCGGTTCTTGATGGTCATCAGGCCACCGATGCGGTTCTGGTTGCCAAAGTTCTTGGAATACCGACCCACAAAGAAATTGGTGGCCGGGCTGTCGCCTTTCTCCCGTTGCCGCATGGCAATGGCCCCGAAATTCTGCTCCGTGGAGCGATAGACGAACCTGCCGCCCGCTTCGATAGGAATGGGCCGCCCTGCATCGTCCAAGCCGATGGTGCGGCTGAAAAACGGCTGTATGGCCATGCCACCGCCGGAGCCGTCGCTGGCCCGCTGTGCGTTGAAGCCAAAGAGCGACGCATTTTCGAGGAAAAACTGCCGCCGCTCTGGGAAGAAGACCGAGAACCGGGTCACGTTGTTCACTTGTCGGTCCACGTCGGCCTGTGCGAAGTCGGTATTGGCCGTGAGGTCGAGCACGGTATTGGTGTTGATGGCCCATTTCACATCGCCGCCGGGCTTGAAGTTCCATTCTTTCGATGTTTTGCCGAGGTCGTTGGCGGGCAGGCGGTCGTAGGAAACCAATGCGTAGGGCTGCAACCGGATATTGGGTTTGGGCGGCGGCGGTTGCAGGTTGGTCAGCAGGCCCGCATAGGCCATGCGGGTGGCGGCGTAGGCCCGTGGGTAAGGCGAAAAGGTGGTGGCCTCATTGGTGGAGCGGCGGTTTCGGTAGAGGTTAAAGCCCCAGGTTTGCAGGCTGTCCGCCGATTTTGGGTAGCGCAGCGTCTGCCACGGAATTGCGATTTCGGCCACCCAGCCGGAGTCGGTGCGGGAGGTGCGCACCCGCCAGAGGCCGTCCCAGTCCACGTCGTAAAATGTGTCGTCGAAAGAGAGCAGGTCACGTTGCACGCCGTAGGGGTTGGTGGCGAAAACCATGGCGTTTCGCTCGTCCTTGAAGCCATCGAAACAAAGGCTGACGAGGTCGTGCTGCCGGAAATCGAAGTCCCGCTTGAAGTCCACGGCACGCAGCGCCTGCTTGCCCAGCGAGTCTTTTGAGAACACCCCAAAATAAAGGAATTGCTTGTTGTACAGCACCCGGATTTCCGTCTCCTGCGTGGCGGGCTGGCCCTGCATCGGCTCCACTTGCACAAAATTGGAGGCGGGCTTGGCGCTT
>JADLHE010000492.1 GCA_020848965.1 Saprospiraceae bacterium | reverse complement strand
TCCGGTCTTTTTTGCAATTGGTTGATTATCAGCAATAAAGGAATTCCTTTGTGGTTACTGGAATGGAAGGGCATTTCGAAGGTAATCATTAATTTTTCAACTGCATGGCTTGGTCAATCTGAGCTGCCAATCCTTGTAGCCAATGCGAAGGATAGACATGGACGCCCGGTTTCAAGCCTTGCGCAGCACTCACCATCGCCTTTGCCACCACATCTGCTTCTATGGGCCTATATTTGGTGAGCAGACCACCCGTCAGTCGGTCGAAGATACTGCCGATTTTCCCGGCCAACTGTTCTCCGAAGCGGTTTTCGTTGCGTTCGCCGAGCAACACCGAAGGTTGGAAAATGTGCAAGCCCCAAAAGCCAAGTTTCTTAACGGCTTCTTCCATTTCACCTTTGACTTGGCTGTAAAAAAAGCGGGATTTTGGGTCGGCTCCCACCGAAGACACCAGCAGATACTGGCCGACTCCGTTCTGGCTGGCCATTTGCGCAGCTTCAAATGGATAGGTGAAATCCACTTTGTAAAACGCCTCCTTGCTGCCCGCAATGGCCATCGTGGTGCCCATGCAACTGAAAAGGTCATCGCCTTTTACGAGGTGGCGAAAGGTTTCGGGTTGGTCGAAATTGACGAGGTGCTGCACCAGTTTTGGGTGCTCCATTTGCAGAGGCCGTCTTACAAAGACCACCACTTTTGAATAGGCAGGGTGAAGCAAAAGAAAATTGACGACAAAGCCACCAATGAGGCCAGAAGCCCCGAAAACCAAGGCTGTTTTATCGTCTTTGGCAATTTCCATATTTAGAGTTTTAGGTAGTATTCGCCAGTGAGCAGGCGATATTCAGCTGACCATTCATTGGCATTTTCGACATCATGAATCACCAACTCTGATTTTTCAAGCGGTTTTACGTGCAATTCAAATTGAAGCAACAGCCGCTCGACGGGCTTGCCCAGCTTGGGCAATACCTCCACTGCTTTTGTGCAGTAAATGCCATAGTTATTGGCCATTTCACGGAAACGCAGCCCCTCCATTTGCGGAAGAATCATGCAGAATTTGCCTTGCGGGGCAAGCAGTGAGCGAACGGCTGAGAGCAGGTCGCCGTGGGGCAATTTTACGGTATGGCGAACGGAATTTTTGTCTTGGCTATTTGAGAACGTGCCACCGCTGAAAAAGGGTGGGTTGCTAACGATGAGGTCGTATTTTTGGTTGCTTTGCTTCGCAAAATCTTGAATGGAAGCATGAAAACAAGTTAGGCGGTCGGCCCAAGGCGAGGCTGCCATGTTTTCGGTGGCCTGCTGGCAAGCTTCTTCGTCTATTTCTACGGCATGGATGGTGGTTGCAGCCGCCCGTTGCGCCAGCATGATGGCAATGAGGCCCGTGCCCGAGCCAATGTCGAGGATATTATCGGCTCCCGTGGCGTCGGACCAAGCGCCTAAGAGCACTCCGTCTGTGCCCACTTTCATGGTACAGCGGTCTTGTGCTATGGCGAATTGTTTGAATTGAAATGGCTTCACTTCTGTACTGGTCTGCATCGTTCAGGTGTTTCATAGATAGCCTAGGCAATAGGCTCCCTAGGTAAATACCTGCATAGTTACACACCATGTCCATTATTTCAAAATTTCTGGACGGGATGAATGCTTGGCTAAGCTCTTCAAGGCTGATTCCAATGGCCAAAAGCAGGCTGCTGAACAACAAACTATGACCGAGTATGTTCACCTGGCGCTGATTCATGGCGTGGTAGAGCAGGAATGACATCGTTATCATCATGCTGAAATGAACGACCTTGTCGCAGTAGGGAATGGAAGCAATAACCTCCTTGATGAATAGGCCAGCGTGTGTTTCCAAGCCAACGTTGGTGATGACGGTAAGAAAGGTTGAAATGGCTATGGCCGTGAGAATCTTGAACTGCATGTACCCGATTTTGGCGGAGGAAATGCATCAAGTTCAAAATGCTTACCAAAATCAGGCTTTGCAAGGATTTGCTGATAAATAGTTATGTAAGCAAATGATAATCAGTTTTTTAATTTTTTGTTTTCAGTATTTTTTGCGACTTCAGCGCTTTCGAAATGGAGTCGTTTTTAGGGACCAACAATTCGATGATTTCCGGTTTTGCGCCTTCCTTGAAAATGAAGTTCTTGCCGGGCATAAAGCCCATTTCGTTCTGATACTTGTTTGGCTTCCCTGTATGGAAGGCAAATGCACCGGGGAAAAGCAAGCTTTGTCCCATGGAGTCTTTCACCACGATTTTATCAAAATAAATGCTGGTTTCGTCCTTCATGTTCCTGAATGCGCCCCTCAAGTTCAGGTCGCTGGTGCGGTAGGTATGGTAGCTTTTCGCTTCCCGGTTTTTGCCTGCAATGATGACCTCATAGGAAACAAGTTCGAGGCTGTCTTCCCCAATCAAGATATTTGGCTCATGGGCAATTGAAAGCAGAAAACTGTCCAATGGGTAATTGGGGCTGGATGTGGCCGCCTCCATGCTGCCCCAAGTCACCCTAACATCTTTTCCTTGGTAACCTTGGAATTCAGGCAGGTAGAATGCGTCCTGCTCCAAAAAGGTTAGGTCGGTGTTGGCGGCAGCCACCTTAGAAGCGACCGTTTCGGCCTCGGTCAGGTAGTGGCGATTGGTGCGAAAACCGGGCAGGTAAACGATTTCGTATTGTTGGGAATTGGCGTAGAGCTTCAAAATACGGTCAGCGTTCGGGTGTTCGGGGTCTATTTTCACCAAAGCCCTTTTTCCTTTTCTCGCAACGATTTGGTAGTGCATCTGCGGCTCCAATTGGCTAAGTTCGGGAACGAAAATGGGTGGCTTGTAACCAGCCTCGGGGTCTTTAATCTTGATTTCAATCCGGGAAAGGTAGATGTCTTCTGTATCTCCGAACAGCACTAGTTCATCGCCCAGTCCAAGGCTGTCGTTGAAAACAATGCCGCTTTGGCGCTCCAATAGTTTGACTTTTTTTGGGTCAATGCCGTTGAGGTATGCTTGTCGGCCCCTTTGGTTGGATTTGTATAACATGCTCAAAGTACCAGGCTTGACGGGTTTCCCGTCTTTGAACACTTTGAGTTCTTTTTTTATAACTTTTTGGAAATCAGTTAATTCTACTTCTATCTCGGCGCTAAAGCCATTGGGGTTGGCGTATTTTTTCAATGGCAGTTTCAAGTCGCCCCATTGCACGAGGTATTCGTGTGGCTTTTCCACGATGTTCTCGATGAGTGTGATTTCCAGCGCTGCCTCCACTTTTTTACCCAACAGAATGGATGGGGATATTGCCGGAGGCAAATAAGCGAAGCCAAGCGCCAAGCCGCCAATTAGTGCGGCATATCCTAGTGTGTGTACGCCCAGCTTTCCAGTCATTGGCCTGCTTTCTTGTTGCCAATTGGCATACAACTTGGCCCAGTGCCGACGGTAAGTGTAGGCCAGCGGGTTCCACCAATTGGCTATGACGGATAGTTCCACCAAGAAAGCCTCCCAGCCAAAAACTGGGTGAATGGGCAGCCAATGGTTTGCCCAAAGTGCTTTTTCTTGCTCGCTCATGCGCTCCCAATTGAGCATCAAATGCCCCATGAGCACAGTTGAGTTGCCGTGCCAAGCCGCATGGTTGTTTGGGGAATTGCCTTTTGATTGTAAAAATTGAGTAATCAGCCACAGCCTGTCAGCTAATCTAAAAGACGAGTAGGCCACCCCCATGAAATAGATGGCCAGGACCAGCGTCCAAATTTTGATGGAAAACTCTGGCATTTGGACATCCATCAGGCGGCTGATGGACATGATTTGAATGCCGTCCGGAATTGCTGCCGAAACTGTCGTTTCGCTCGTCAGGGCAGGAAGCAATGGAAGTACGCAGGCTAGAACAGGCAATAGCCTTAGTTGCCATCTTTTCGCTAGAAAATACAGGTGATACTTTTGGGTTATGAGGTAAAACCCAAGCAAAAGCAGGAAAGCCAGAAGCGATTCAATCGCAAATTGCGGAAAAGTCGGCATGGACGGGCGATTTTCGAGGCTGTAAAATAGCCGCTTAGCCCTTTAAATTCAAATAGTTTTGGAAGAATTAACAGTTTCGCTCGTCGAAAATATCGGCTACCCGGCTTTTTACTCGTCAATTCATCAATGTTAGGCTGCCGTAAAAGGTCTCCACTCGTCCGTCCACGTATTCCACTTCGGTCCAATAAGTGAAAACGGCGGGGTCTAGCGGTCGGCCATGATGCTTGCCGTCCCAGCCGATGGTTGGTTTGTTTGGTTGGAAATTGTAGTTTTCAAACATCAACTCGCCCCAGCGGTCATAGACTTGTAGGGTTCTGATTTTCTCGACCGATTTGCCAGCATACACCGTGAAAAAGTCATTGATATTATCGAGGTTATTGGGAGAGAAGGCCGTTGGAATATAGACATTGTCCTCTTTTTGAACGATGACCAAGAGGTTGTCCGTCGCTTTGCAGCCGTTTTTGTCTTTTACCTCAATGCTGTAAGTGGTGGTCAAAAATGGTTTAACCCAAGGCTCCAAGCAATCGCCGCAGGAGAGTTGCAAGGGTTGGCCCCAATAAAAACTGAAGGAATCTACAAGATTCGTGAGCGCTTGTATTTGTAGGCTGTCGCCCAATTCGAGGTAAACGTCCGGGCCAAGGTTCACGATAACGGAATCGGGTTGCGAGATGATAAAACTGGTGTCCAGTTTGCAGCCGTTCGTGTCCAGTATTTCAAGTTCGTAAAGCCCTGCACCAAGGTTGAAATAACTGTCCGTTTCGTTCCATTCACCGCCATTGAACGAAAACTGATAGGGTGGTGCACCCCCTGTAATTCCATCAATGGAAAACGATGCATCCTTTTTACCATAGCAGGAGACTGGCTCGCTGAGGGCCGTGAAATTGTCCGGCCCGGGCACGATTTCAATCACAAGCGAATCCGATTTTTCACAGCCATCCGGGTGTACGACCGTCACTTTGTATTCCGTCGTGCTGTCAGGTTGCAAGCTGCGCAATGGGCCAGCGGTTCCATCCTGCCAGACATACGTGCAGCCGTCGCAAGGGCCGTTCACAGTGGCATCCAAGCTGATAATGTCATCCTTACAAACTTTGGGTAAGTCTTCCAAGATGGGAGGAGGGAAAGCGCATCCAGTCCGCACAATCCAAAGGTCGTCGGTGTACGACGGGCCTCTGTTGTCTTGCGATTTGTAGGGTGGGGAGATATTGGACCTCGAAGCACCGGCTAGAATATAACCATAGTCGTGTGCCAAAAAGCTGAAGCGACCAATATCCTCCGTGGCACCTCCCAAGGTTTCTTCCCAGAGTTTGTTGCCGAGTGGGTTGGCGAAAATGCACCAATAGTCATTGCCACCTATTAAAGCTGCATCTTTTCCATTCGCCAAGGGTGGTGAAGTGGATTGGCCAAAAAGTAGGAGCGTTCCCAATTCGGTTTCAGCCACGTCGTAGCCGAAGTCATTTGAGACACCTCCATACGCTTTGTCCCAGATAATGGAAGGGCCTGAATTGGAGTCAGAAAATTTCACCACCCACAAATCAGTGCCGCCGAAATGGTTGGCCGTTTTGTTGCCAGACATCTTATCGGAGGAAGATTCGCCCGCCACGAAATAGTTGCCGTCCCTTGATTTACGGATTCTTTGGCAAACATCAATGCCATTTCCTCCAAAAGTGGCGTCCCAAAAAATAGTACCTGTAGGGCTGCATTTCACGAGCCACATATCGTTTTGGCCATAAAGTGGGGCTGTTTTTCCAAAGCCTGCCTCACTTTTGCTTTGGCCCACCAAAATCAAATTGCCGTCAGTGGTCAGGGTGGCATCATAGAGCCAGTCGAGGGAATCGCTACCGATGCTAAAATCGTTCAAGGGGGTGCCGTTTTCATCTATCCTTACTACCCAATAGTCTTCCGAGTTGTTGATGGAACTGGTGGATTTTTCGAAGCCTGCTGGGGAGTTGGAGAATCCGGTAAGGCAAAATTGGCCGTTTGGTAGGGCGATTATTTTGCGGAGTTCATCAGCACCGGTTCCGCCGTAGGCCCTGTCCCATTGTTTGTTGCCAGTTGCATCCAATTTCACAATCCAATAATCGTTTTCTCCACGATTAGGGGTTGTTCTGTCCATTCCAATACCTGAGCGGGATTCGCCACCTATCAGATAGCCTCCATCGTTGGTTTGAATGATGGACCAAAGCCTGTCCTGTCTGAAGCCCCCGATTCTTTTGTTCCACTCAATGCCACCGTCTTTGTCGGTTTGCAGCAACCAAAAATCCCCGGTATATTCTGGAAAAACTACGT
>JADLHE010000491.1 GCA_020848965.1 Saprospiraceae bacterium | reverse complement strand
GTTTTGCGCCGTGCCGATGATGGTATAGTCGAGGTAAAAATCCGACTCCACGGGGTTCGGCGATTTAAAGGAAATGGAGCCGTTGGAGCAGCCTTCCGTCACCGTTCCATCCAAGCTCACGGTGGCGGTTTCCACCTTCAAGGAACCCGTTCCGAAGGATTTAGCCTCCAAGAAAACGCCCGTGTCGTAGGAAGGGTCGCCCACATCGGACAGCGCCAATTTGATGACGTAGGTCTGGCAGGGAATGACCACCACTTCCGCCACAAAAACATCGAGGTAGCCGTCGTAGGTAGGTTGGTTATTGCCGAGGTTGCTGTTGTAATACTGCGCATTCAGTGGGGTGCAGCTCGCATTCAAGGGATTTTGCGGATGCACGTTATTGATGGTGACGGGCGTGGTAGTGCCCGGTATCCTTGCAATATTGATGGCGTTGTTCTCATAAGGCCCACTGAGGCCCGGCCCGCTGATAAAGAAGCCGAAAACGTCGTTGAAGGGGCTGCAACCATATTCGGGGTATTCCTCCGAGGCGAAGACGTATTTGAAGCGCAAGGTATCGGAGGTGGGGATGAAGGTGATGGTGAATTTGGCCACATCGAAGACCGCCAGGCCATTGGCGGCGATGGAACTCAGATCCACATCCGCTGCGCCGCTGTCGTTGTCATAAGAGGTGAAATTGCTGCCCACACAATCGGCGCCGCCTTCTACCGCAATCCCGCAATCGGTAGAAGCCGAGCGCCCGGAGGTCATAACGATGCCACGGGGAATACCCACCGCATTGTCGCCGTTCTTGAAATAGCCGACGGAGAGCGGGTCGCCTTGAAAGTCCACGTTGAGGACTTCCACGCCATCTCCCAAGAAGATATTGGTAATCAGGTTTTCGGGCGTAATGGGCGCTGTGGTGGCGTCGGTCACTTCCATTTGCTGCGCAATGGCTGGCATTGCATCGCAAAGCAAGAAATACAGCAACGAAAGGATGAATAAGGGCGATTTCATGTAAAAAGCTACTGTTGAGAAACTCAGAAAGACGTGGCTTTTTGGCTCAATGGTGGGGTTTACCCATCAAAATATCACCTCCGTGGCACCCCAGCCGTAGCGGGGATGAAACTCATTTTTGAAAGTGGTGATGGTCGGGTTTTGCAGCAGGCGGGTGGCTATGGCATCCTTTAACTTCCCCTCACCTACCCCATGAATGACAAAGACCCGCTCCACGCCCAGTCGCTGCGCCTTTTCAATAAACGACTCAAAATGCGATAATTGGATTTTAAGGATGTCGCCATTGGTGAGCTTTCGCCAACTATCCGTCAGTTTTTCGATGTGGAGGTCAATTTCGGGCGTGAAATGCGCCAGCTCGTGCGTGTCCGGCACGTGGTACCCCTTGTAGTTCTTGCCGCTTGAAGAGGCCGATGGCTTGGCATTGCGCTTGGTATAGCTGGACAAGTCTTCTTTGTCCGGTACATCTTCCGTTTGCTCCGGCTTCTCAAACAAGCGGTACCAATGCACGGGCCGATTGAGGAAAGGTGCCGTGCGAAGGCTGCTGAAAAAGGTCTTAGGCTTTATCTTCAAGGACTTGAGGTGCGGCTCCGAAAGCCCCTCGGTGGTCAGCCATTGCACGTCAATCTCAAACTCCGGCGACTCGTTCAAATCGTCGTACAGAAACTCACCGAGGCGCTGGTAATTCACCGAGCGCAGCTTGTCGTTCCAGGTTTGCGGCCCCCGACTGTTCAGCAGCAGTTTCAGCTCAAACACCACATCGTAGCGGGTGTCGTTCAGCAGGTAGAGGTTGTATGTCTCCGGGATTTCGCTCTTGCTGTCCACTGGCTCAAAAGCCAATTGGATACCCAAGCTTTTCAGAATCGTGTACTGCGACTCCACCGAAACAGGCGGAGCTACTGGCTCGACCACTTCTTTCTTCCCTTCCACCACCTTCGCCTTCACGGGGTGTTTCAAGCGCTCCTCGGCCCGCATCAGGTCTTCCGGCCAAGCCGGGATTTCCATGTCGTATTTCGGGATATAAACGTTGACCATGCCCCCTTCGAGCAGGCCCCGAACCTCGCCTTCGTCGTCTGTGTGCAGAAATTTGACTTTTGTGCCTTTGGCAAATAGCATCTTCAATGGATTTTGGCCAAAAGTAGGAAAAGGGCACAACAATTTTATTTTCGTTTCGACTGAATGCCTGTTATTGAAAAAATCAGAGGTCTTAGCTGATAGGTAAAATTATTGTATGACCAACTTTTTAGTACCTATAATTGAATTGCCCACGGTTGCAGATACAAGATACAATCCTTTTTCTAAGTTGTTGATTTTAAGACTATTATTACCGCTTTTCATGGAATGTGATTGGATGGTTTGCCCCAATAGATTGGAGATTATGATTTCAACATCCAAATTTATCAGCGAACTAAAATGAAGAAAGCTCTCCCCTATCGAAGGATTCGGCGACAATTCAAAGTCGAACTGTGGAGCGTTTACTATTTCTTTGGATTCCACGAAAAAATCGCCGCAAGCTACGTCATTGCTGTTGTCAATATCGCTTTTGCCGTCTGGCATAGAAGTCCAAAAGCATAAATCCAAAGTAATGCCTGACGGATAATCCACGAAAACAGGAACGATTTCATCCCATGTTAGCCAAGTGCTTTCGCCAGGTTGAAGGTTTAAATTATTGTAACCTTTGACAAAATGTTGGGGGATAGGGTTTGGGTTCAAGGGGTATTCCATCGGCAAGGAAGGAAACCTGACATTGAGAACAACCGAGTTTAGAATAGTGTCTGAATAATTGAAAACTTGAAATTTGGTGTCAACGAACCTGACTTTGAACCTATCCCCAAACTCCCAGACTTCTATACTTGAAGATGGCTGAACAAAACCCAATCCAGCATCCCTATCAGCAAAAGGGTCGAACCCATCCTCCTCATATTTTTTAATAAAAACAGTTTGATTACCATGTTGCCCATTACCATAATGGTTGGTACCAGCCAATATAATTCCATTTTGGTCTGGCACTATATTCTGAAAATTCAAATGGTCATCCATTAATTGGAAATCACTGATTTGCAATAGATTTCCGTCAAATAGATAAACATGTGCTGACTCTGTCAATAATGCCACCATGCCTTCCATTGACTTTATATCCTTTGTTATTAGGCCTGGAATAATGGCTTTCTCTATGACTTCAAAATTATTATTTAATAGATAAACACTATCAGCCTTTGTACCAACCAAATTTCCAAAAGAAATGGTTTCTATTTGTGTAAAATCATAGTTTGTATAAATACTATCAACAATACCCGTTGAGTCAACAACCATAAGCCCTTGGTTGGTAGCTGCCAGTGTTTGCAAGGAATTATTGCTGGCCACATCCAGAATTTGTAAACCAGTTATTCCAATTTGCCAAATCATCTCACTTGAGGGCGCCCTTCTGATAGCCCAGTTTTCGAGATAGCCATACTCGATGAATCCTTTGTCTAGCATTTTCTCCTGTTGTTCATAGTTAGATTCAAAAAATGTAGGGAACCAAGTATCCATCCAATTGCTGTTGAATTTCCGATAAATTGGTGAGCCAAACCACCCAAATTGGTCCAACCAAAATCCACCGCCTGTTAAGACAACGGAAGTGTCAACCAAATCGAAAGCATTCCAATATCCTCCTACTGGTTCTTGGTAATCAATATGCTGGAGTCCTTTCCCAAAAGCATCGAATACTCCAGCATCTGCTGAGTTGTAAACCAAGACGTAATCCCCCTTCAACGTTCTCAGGAAATCAACATATCCATCTTCTGCAATTACTGTCTCAAACTGAGCTGATGCCTTCGCTACCAGAAAAAGCGCTATAAATAAAGTTGAAATGTTTTTCATAAAACTGATTTGTACAAGAGAAAGCTCAATTTACCCCAAAACCGTTCTTACATAGAGAAAACCGATTAGGTTTGTCACGAATCTGACTTTTCATTCCAAAAAAAAGCCCTTCCAAGTACCAACTCGGAAGGGCTTTCTGCTAATAAGCCACTTGGTCTTAATTGCAGAAGAAGAAGTGGTTGCCACAAGTCTTCATGAAATGGAAATCGCAGCCATTCAGCGCCACGATGTGGAAGGCTTGGCGGTCGTATTCATTGTCAGGCAAGGTGTAGCAGCCCGTGCCGTGTTGTTTGCCATAGCCCAACATACCGGAGGTGCCAAGCGGCAACACCACGTTTGAGAAATGCTCCGGCCTTGCGTCTTTCCAGCCCGTGTAGCCCATCGCTTTGTAAATGCGGTCGAGGAAGACCTTGTCCACCTTGTTGCTCTTATAGGCTTTGTCCAGTTTTTCGTAAAAACCTGCTGGCGTCAGGGCGTGAGAGTTGCCAAATTCAGGATTGGTGCCCAGTTTCTTCAACTTCTTAGGATTGGCACAGTTCGCCTTAAAGATTGGGTCATTAACGCTCGTGGTGCAGGCAACACAAGTTTTCTTTTCTGCTGCAACCGGACAGCCACCATTGGCCGCTGTGCCTGCCACATTGGGGCATTTATCGTCTGCATCCGCAATGCCGTCTTTGTCCGCATCGGGCATTGGGCAGCCATTGTAACCTGACACCCCTGCCTCGTTCGGGCATTTGTCGTCACGGTCAGCAATGCCGTCTCGGTCAGCGTCAGGGCAGCCTTTGGTAGAGGCTCCGCCACGCTCGTTGGGACAGGTATCCTCCGTGTCGGTAATGCCATCGCCATCTGCATCGGGGCAGCCTTTCAGGGCGGCCACACCTGCCACGCTGGGGCAAAGGTCTTCTGCGTCCGTGATGCCATCCAAGTCTTCATCGGGGCAGCCATTCAGGTTGGCCAACCCCTTAATTTCAGGGCATTTATCGTCTATGTCAACGATGCCATCCAAGTCCGTATCTGGGCAGCCTTGGTAAACGGCATCACCTGCCTTATCGGGGCAACGGTCGTCTTTGTCACGAATGCCGTCCAAGTCTTTGTCGGGACAGCCATTCATTGTTTTGAGGCCAAAATCGTTGGGACATTCGTCTTTTTTGTCGGAAATACCATCCTTGTCAGCATCCGGCTCCGTTTTCAAGGCATAGGTAAGCCCCACCATGCTGTAGCCGTACCAATCGTCATTATTGGGGTCGGCAGCTTGGCTGATGCCGTCGAAATAATCGGAGGTCCAAAGGCGGAGTGCAGATTCGATATGTGCACCCCACCTTTCGTTGACCCTCCAATTAATGCCCATCCCCACCGGAATAATCAAATTTTTGTTGTTTGCTGCCTCGTCTTTGGCGATGAGTGCCAAGGTAGCTGGCGCTTGTGCAGCTTTATTCCAATCAATATCCGGATTGGCGAATTGTAAGCCTACGCCAGCAAACAGGTAAGGATAGATTTTTTTGTGCCGCAACAGGTTCCATTCCAATTCCAGTGCTAGGTCGGAAGCTTTGTTTTTGCCGTGGTAGCCCCGAATACTGTGGCTCGATTCCTCGAAGCGGCGCTCGTCGAATTTCAAAGGCAAATAAGCATAATGCAACCTTGCCACAAACCTGCGGTCGCTGAACAAATAGCGTCCAAATAGGCCAAGACTACCGCCTGTCCAGGTTAAGCCTTTAATGGGTTTGGCGCCCCAGCAGTGTGCGTCGCCTTCAAACCAGTTTTTCCCGCCTTGAAGTCCGATTTCGAATTGTGAAAAGAGTGGCTTGCTGAAAGCAAAGAGGAAGAGTGTAAAGAGTCCTATTGCTCGTACAGTTTTTTTCATGGTTATAGTGTTTAAAATGAAGTTCAACGTATGTGACTCTCTCAAAGGATAAAAGTAACACTATCAATGCAGCAATAGTAAGAGGGCGCTGATTTTATCGTTTTTAGTGTTTTATCTGTTAAATTTGGGTGACAAACGGCAACCCAAACATCGGTTTCAACCAATAAAAAAGCCCTTCCAAGTCCTAAAAACTCGGAAGGGCTTTGCAGTAGCCGACTGCCCACTGCCCACTGTCAAACTGCCAACTTAGTCCAGCTTCAGCACCTCGATAAACGCCTTCTGCGGCACTTCCACGTTGCCGATTTGGCGCATCTTCTTCTTGCCCTTTTTCTGCTTTTCGAGCAGCTTGCGCTTCCGGCTGATGTCGCCACCATAGCATTTGGCGGTTACGTCCTTGCGCATGGCGGAGATGGTTTCCCGTGCAATGATTTTAGCGCCAATGGCGGCTTGTATGGCGATGACGAATTGCTGCTTTGGCAGCAGTTCCTTTAGTTTTTCGCAGATGCGGCGACCAAAAGCATAGGCTTTGTCTTTGTGTACCAACGCCGAAAGTGCGTCCACAGGCTCGTTGTTCAACTTGATGTCCACTTTCACGAGGTCGCCCTCCCGGTAGCCGATGGGATGGTAGTCGAATGACGCATAGCCCCGGCTGATGGACTTGAGGCGGTCGTAGAAGTCGAAGACGATTTCGGCCAAGGGCAGCTCCAAGGACATCTCCACCCGGCTCGGCGTCAGGTAGCTTTGGTTCTTAAAGATGCCCCGCTTGTCGAGGCAGAGCGTCATGATGGAGCCGATGTACTCCGGTTTGGTGATGATTTGCGCAGCGATATAAGGCTCCTCTACGTAATCCAATAAAGTTGGGTCGGGGAAGTCAACGGGGGTGCGCAGGAATATCTTTTCCTTCTTCGTGGTGTAAGCGTAATACGATACGTTCGGGATGGTCGTGATGACCTCCATATCGTACTCCCGGCTGAGGCGCTCCTGAATGATTTCGAGGTGCAACATGCCGAGAAAGCCGCAACGGAACCCAAAGCCCAGGGCCGCTGAGCTTTCCGGTTCGAAGGTCAGCGAAGAGTCGTTCAATTGCAGCTTTTCGAGGCTTTCCCGAAGGTCTTCAAAGTCCTCGTTTTCGATGGGGTAAA
Organism: Saprospiraceae bacterium; assembly: GCA_020848965.1. Classification (GTDB taxonomy): domain Bacteria; phylum Bacteroidota; class Bacteroidia; order Chitinophagales; family Saprospiraceae; genus UBA6168. The sequence goes on along the minus strand of JADLHE010000491.1, from coordinate 2,553 downwards.
CGCCCGCAAACACCATCGGCTTCACTTCCTCGAAGCCGTGGATTGGCTCGTCGCAGGGATTTGCATGGTGCGTGATGGTATCCCCCACCTTGATTTCCTTCGATTGCTTGATGCCCGTAATGACATAGCCCACATCGCCGGCCCGCATTTCCTGCTTTGGAATCATGTTCATTTGCAGGATGCCCACCTCATCTGCGTTGTATTCGGTGGCAGTGTGGAAAAAGCGGATTTTATCGCCTTTTTTCATCGTGCCGTTCACGATTTTATAGTAGGCGATGACGCCCCGGAACGAGTTGAACACCGAGTCGAAAATCAGCGCTTGCAGCGGTGCTTCTGGGTCGCCCTTGGGTGCTGGCACCCGCTCCACGATGGCGGTGAGCAAATCCTCAATGCCCTGTCCTGTTTTCCCACTGGCCAAGACGATGTCCTCTTTTTTCACGCCCACCAATTCGATGATTTGGTCCATCACTTCGTCAATCATGGCATTGGGCATGTCAATCTTGTTGATGACGGGAATGATGGTCAAGTCGTGGTCAATGGCGAGGTAGAGGTTCGAGATGGTCTGCGCCTGGATGCCTTGCGTGGCATCCACCAACAGCAATGCGCCCTCGCAAGCGGCGATGGAGCGGCTCACTTCGTAACTGAAATCCACGTGGCCGGGCGTGTCAATCAGGTTCAAGGTATAAACCTGCCCATCCTTGTGGTGGTGGTACAATTGAATGGCGTGGCTCTTGATGGTGATGCCCCGCTCCCTTTCGAGGTCCATGCTGTCGAGGGCTTGGGCCTTCATGTCCCGCTCGGCAATGGTCTTTGTGGTTTCCAGCAGTCGGTCTGACAGCGTGCTCTTGCCGTGGTCAATGTGAGCTATTACGCAGAACTTGCGGATGTTTTTCATTAATATTTTGAATTACATTCAAAAAACATGGGCGGCGCCCAATGTTCGTTTATCAATCATTATCAATCATGGGGCGGCGCCCCATGCTAACTCGTTTATCAATCAGAGGGCGTTGCCCAATGCTAACATATTTCGCCCTTTCAGGGCTAGGAAAGGTTCGTAGCCCTGAAAGGGCGAAATATGTTAAGGTAGGGTGACGCCCTAGCATTCAGGGCACTACCACCCCGTGATAATCGGGGCGCAAATGTACGCAAAAATCCGCCTTGCAGTTGCCCAATCCGAAATCCGAAATCCGCATTCCGCAATCATCCTTACCTTTGCCGCCTAAATGGACATCATACTCCTCAATCTCCACGACTGGTCTTGGCCCATTCGGAACCCTGTGTTTCTGATGTGCGTCCTGTTGCTGACGGTGCTCACCGTGCCGGCACTGCTCCAGCGCTTCAAGCTGCCGGGCATCGTGGGGCTGATTTTGATGGGTGCCATCCTCGGCCCGCACGGCATCAACCTCCTCGAACAAGGCGACGGCATCAAGCTGCTCTCGAAGGTCGGCCTGCTCTATATCATGTTCTGGGCCGGACTGGAGATTGACATGGACTCCTTCCTGAAAAACCGCCACAAAAGCGGCACGTTCGGGATGCTCACCTTTGGGTTCCCGCTGCTCTTGGGCGGCTTTTGCACCTATTTCCTGCTGGATTTGGAATGGATGGGCGCCCTGCTGTTGGCGGGCATGTTCTCCACGCACACCCTTATCTCCTACCCCATCGTCAACCGACTTCGCATCGCCAAAAACGAGGCTGTGGCCGTGGCCGTGGGCGGCACCATCATCACCGACACGCTAGCCCTGCTGCTACTGGCCGTCATCAGCGGCATGGCGCAGGGAACCATGAGTGGCTGGTTTTGGGTGAAACTCGTCCTCTCCTTGGCCGTCTTTGGGGCGCTGGTCTTTGGCCTGTTGCCAAGGGTAGCCCGCTGGTTTTTCCGCAGGGTGGAAAGCGACGTCACCTACCATTTTGTCTTCGTATTGGCCATGCTCTTTGTCTGCGGTCTGCTGGCCGAATTGGCGGGCATCGAGGCCATTATTGGGGCCTTTATGGCAGGGCTGGTGCTGAACCGACTGATACCCCACGGCTCCCCTTTGATGAACCGCATCGAGTTCGTGGGCAATGCGCTGTTCATCCCCGCCTTTCTGTTTTATGTGGGCATGATTGTCAACCTCCATGTTTTTTTCAAGGATATAAGAACCATTGAGACGGCGCTGATACTTACCAGCGTGGCGCTCTTCACCAAATGGTTGGCCGCAATGGCTACGAAACGTATTTTTGGCTACACCAATGACCAAGGCACACTTATTTTCGGCCTTAGCAGCAGCCACGCCGCCGCCACCATTGCCATCATCCTCATTGGCTATGAAATAAAACTTTTCGACGAATCAGTGCTGAACGCCACCATCTTCCTCATCCTCGTCACCTGCCTTATTAGCAGCTTTGTCACCGACCGGGTGGCCCGCCGCATGGCCGCCCAGAACGTACACAGCCATTCCACGGGCCTCGACAATTCGCAGTGCATCCTCGTGCCTATCAGCAATCCAGCCAGCGTGGTCAATCTCGTGGATTTCGCATTTTTGATAAAAACGCCGGGGCGCAAGGAGCCGGTCT
>JADLHE010000490.1 GCA_020848965.1 Saprospiraceae bacterium | reverse complement strand
TTGGTGGAAACTTTAAATACCTCAGCGGCATCGCAGGGGCAAGCACCGACCGGGACCACCACTCGGCCAGCCTTTACACCGACCCCGATGTTTATCAAATCACCCTCGATGGCGACTACATACTCCACTCGGCAGGCACGGTGGAATACCAGCAATTCGAGGATGTTCAAGTGGGTTTTGACTACGCCAAACTCACGGCAAAAAAGCTCTTCGGGCAAAACAACGGCATGGCACTCGACCTTGGCATCCGGGCCGAACTCGGTAAGCTAGAACTTGCGGCCAGCGTGCTCGATATTGGCAAAATCACTTGGGACGAGGGCGTGACCGACTATGCCGCCACCCAGACCTATACCTACGACGGCCTTGATTTTTCTGACGCCCTCACAGGCGAAGACGTCGAGTTCGGCGATGCGCTGGACACGCTGAAGGCCATATTTCAAGTGAAGGAATCCAGCGGCAGCTACGAGACCAAGCTCACACGCAAGGTTTACGCCAGCGCCAGTTTCCACCTTACCGAAAAAATCACCTTGAGCGGCCTCTACTACAACGAAAACTACCGTGACGAGCCGTTTTCTTCCTTCGCCGCAGGTATGAACCTAAAGCTGAACGAACGGCTGAACGCAGGCCTTACCTATGCCTTCAAACAACCGGACAGCTATAACAACCTCGGCCTGAACCTTGCGCTCACGCTCGGCCCGGTGCAGGTCTTCGGAGTCACCGACAATCTTTTCTCCTTGATAAACCCCGGCGATGCCCGCAATTACTCGGCGAGGCTGGGCGCTTCTGTGGCTATTAAGTAGTTTGATGGGTTTGATGGGTTTGAATTGTTTGATGAGTTTGATGCGCAACACTGCACGTCAAACTCATCAAACAATTCAAACTACTCAAACCCTTCAAACAAAACCTATTTCCACTTGATATTGCACCCCCCGCTTGGGTATTGCTTCGCAACGGGTGACTCGCCCGCCAGCACGGCATCTAGGGCGGCACGGAGGTCACGGCCCGTGAGCGGCAGGTCGTTCTTCGGGCGGGAGTCGTCGAGGCGGCCCCGGTAGGCGAGCTGCAATTTTTCATCGAAAACATAAAAATCGGGCGTGCAGGCGGCATCATAAGCCTTGGCCACGGCCTGCGTCTCGTCGTAGAGGTAGGGGAACGGGTAGCCGACATCGGCAGCCAGTTCCTTCATCTTGTCAGGCGAGTCGGCGGGGTATTTTTCCGCATCGTTAGAACTGATTGCCACAAAGCCCACGCCTTTGGGCAGGTAGTCATTGGCCAGCCGCACGATTTCCGGGTTCACGTGTATGACGTAGGGGCAATGGTTGCAACTGAAGATGATGACGGTCGCCTTTGCGCCAGCGATGTCGTGCAATGTGAGTGCCTTGCCAGAGACAGTATCGGGCAATTTAAAGTCAGGTGCCGCCGTGCCGAGCGGCAGCATATTGGATTCGGTAAAGGCCATATTTGAAACGGTTGACGGTTAGACGGGGCTGCGGCAAAGGTAGGGAGTTAAGTTGGCAGTTCGGCAGTGGGCAGTTTGCAGTCAGTCAGCAGTTGTAAAGTCTTTTAGTCGGTGGCCAGCATTGGACTTAAGGACTAACAGACTCCAAGACTGACTGCCAACTGCCCACTGTCGAACTGCCAACTCTGGAGACTGACTGCCAACTTCCTTACTCCGTTTGCAACACAATAAACTCCACCCTTCGGTTCATTTGGCGACCTTGGGCGGTGGTGTTGTCGGCGACAGGCTGGGCGCTGCCGCAACCTTTGAAGCGGGTGCGGGCGGCGGGTATGCCGTTGCCCATGAGGTATTCTGCAACGGCTTTGGCCCTTTTTTCCGAGAGGGTTTGGTTGTGCTCATCGTCGCCGTTGCTATCCGTATGGCCGCACACTTCGATGGCGAGTTGCGGGTTTTCTCGCATGATTTTCAGCAGCTTTTTCAGTTCCACAAAGGAGCGGGGCATCAGTTCTGAGCGGTCGTGCTCGAAGTAAATATCACGCAGTGGCACAGACTTACCGGCCACGAGCGGAATATTGGAGAGGTCGTCGTCGGGCACTGGGATGGGCAGGATGGGGGGTATCTTTTTCACCAAAACATCCTCAATATAGTAATAGCCGAAGGGCAGGCTGCCACTGGGGCCGGGCTTGGTGAGCGTCAGGCTGTCCGGGAAGAAATTGCCGATGGTGAGATATTCGGCCTCGGTGTCGGCAACGAACTTGCCGGAAACTTTCATCCAGCGGTTATTGCCCTCCAGAATCTCATCGCCATATACCTGTGGGCTGTGGTTGAGCACGCCATCCGTTATTTCTTCGACTTTTTCCTTTGAAAAAAAGAAGCCTAAATTATTGGTTCTCAGTGATTTAGGGAGGTGGCTGACCCACATTTCCGCCATGTAGCTCTGGCCCAGTACGAGCGGCTCGCTCAGCTGTATTTCGATGTACTCCCGGCAATGGGGCTTGCCTTGGGCGCAGCCATAGGTAGTGATGCCCACCATCGAAAGGCCCGTGCGGGGCACTTGTTTACCGAAGCCCTTTTCTTCCCAGTGCGAGGGTACCCGCACCTTTGGGCCGAAAACATCGGGGCTGGCATTGCTGGCCGACGACCAGTATTTCATCACATTGGTGAAATGCTCGCCCTTGTAGAACCAACCGATGGGTGGCGAAGAGTAAAGCTCGAAGCTAGGGTTGGGGATGATGTTCTCCTGCTCATTGGCCGCCGTCTGGGCGGTGAGCCATTGACAAACCATAAGGAGTATCGGCAGGAAGTAGTTAAGTTTCATCTTGGTCAAACCATGCAGCATTTATGCGCTGCGTTGCAAGAACGTCCATTTGTGTGGCCGCAGTTTTGCACTACCATTTTTTAATGTTGTCCAATAAAATGCAGCATCCAACCGAAGCTTTTTACAACGATAAAAATAACGAGTGCGCCCGTCAAAAGTAACATAAAAAGCACCGCCAATACTACGGGCCAAGCACTGCCACCGTGCTTGCCTTCCTGGTAGTGCTCTTGCAGCAGTTTGTAGTTCCGTCGGTTGGCCTTGAAGCTGAGGTCGAAGAGGTCGCCGAGGATGGGCACGCTGCCCACGAGGGTGTCGAGCAGCACATTGCCGAGCATCTTCACGGCCAATATGCCGCTTGCGCCATTGCGCACCATTGCCAGCACGAGCACCCCCGAAAAGGCGAAGGTGACGAGGTCGCCAGCGTAGGGCACAAGTCCCACGAGGGAGTCCAACCCGAAGCGGATATGGGTGCCGGGGATGCGGAAGCGGCTGTCCAACAGGTCGGACATGGCGTCGAGGAACTTGAATTCCTTGGGTGTGGCTCCAATAGGCGCTTTATTCATGCAATCGGGCTTTTAAACAGTACGTTGCCAACTGCCAAAAGGGCAGTACTGCTTTTTGTTTACTTCGTAAAAATAGAAACTACCACCAACCTGCTGTAAAAATTGTTGAAAACAAAAGAAAACCCGCCCTGTGCTTGGTTTCACGCTGCGGTTCGCTTACCTTTGCGCCGCTTTTGACGAAGCGGTTTTTTTTGTTGAAATTCGGAATTTTGCTGAAATTGGAATTTATTCACAACTCATTGATTGTCAATTTATTTCTCTCCTTCACGGCTTTCAGTTCTCCATCACAAAACAAGGCTTCATCAAAACGAGTGTTCACCGGTGGCTTGCGCCAATGATGCGGCAAACCCGGCAACCGTGCCGAAACCTGCATTTGAGACGTACCCCGCCTATCTTTTAACTATCTAAAAAGACATTTGTCAAAATGCCAGACGCAAAGAAGACGAATGAAGAAATCGAAGAGACAGACAACCTGCTCTCCGATGCTGCCGATGCAGCGCACCAAGAACTTGAAGAAGAACTCGAACCAGAAGTAGTGCCCATCGAGGAACTGCTTGGCAATACAGGTGCATTCGACGACTTCAACTGGGAAGCCGCCAACAAACATGGCGTTGCTTACACAAAGGAGGAGCGCGATCGCTACACCGACAAGTACGACCAAACCCTCAATTCGCTCCTTGAAAATGAAATCGTGGAGGCTACCGTTACCTCTATCACCAGCGGTGATGTGGTGCTCGACCTCAACTTCAAGTCTGACGGCCTCGTGTCCGTTGGCGATTTCAAGGACATGCCCGACCTCAAGCCGGGCGACAAGGTGGCAGTCTATGTAGAGCGCCAAGAAGACGAAAAAGGCCAGTTGGTACTTTCACGCCGCAAAGCCAAGTTGCTGAAAGCATGGGAGTCTTTGAAGGATTCCTTCGAGAACGGTACTATCATCCGTGGTACAGTTATCAGCAAGACCAAAGGCGGTCTTATCGTTGACTGCAACGGTTTGGAGACCTTCCTTCCTGGTTCGCAGATTGACATCAAGCCTATCGTTGACTACGATCAGTTCGTGGGCAAGCAGATGGAGTTCAAAG
>JADLHE010000489.1 GCA_020848965.1 Saprospiraceae bacterium | reverse complement strand
TACGATTTCTTGCCGGGACAGCACTTGACCGTTCGTACCTTTTTAAATGAGGAGGAAGTCCGCCGCTCCTATTCTATTTGTGAGTCCCCCAACATGGGCGACCTCAGAATTGCCGTGAAGCAGGTGGACGGCGGCCTGTTCTCAACTTTCGCCAATGAGCGCATCCAATCGGGCGCAGAATTGGATGTGATGACGCCGCTTGGCAATTTCTGCCTTCATGCAAAGCCGGATGGCAGTCACCATTATGTTGCTTTTGCCGCTGGGAGCGGCATCACGCCCATTATTTCCATGATAAAAACCGTGCTGCGCAACGAGCCAGAGAGCCATTTCACCCTGTTCTATGGCAACCGCAATTCGGAGTCCGTCATTTTCAGGGAGGAAATTGAGGGCTTGAAAAACGAGTATATGACCAAGTTGAGCGTCCATTACGTTTTGAGCCAAGAAGACCCCGGTATCGAGTTGTTTCACGGACGTATCAATGCGGAAAAAAGCAGATTGTACTGCACCAAATTGATTGACACAGCTGAGGTGGATGCGTTTTACCTGTGCGGCCCTGCCCAGATGATTGAGGCCGTTCAAGGCACTTTGTCGGAGCTAGGCGTAGCGGAGGACAAAGTACATTTTGAGCTTTTCACTACCGCAGGGGCTTCCGCCTCCACCAGCCAAAAAGCTTGGACTTCCCCCAGCGCCATCACCAGTTCCAATATTACCATCACTTTGGATGGCAAAACCTATCAATACAAGCACAGTAAACCTGCTGATACCATACTCGATGCGGGCAGTGTTTCCATTCCCGAACTGCCGTATGCTTGCAAGGGCGGGGTGTGCTGCACTTGCAAAGCCAAGGTGTTGGAGGGCGAGGTGGACATGGAGGTTTGCTACGGACTTGAAAAGGATGAAATCCAAGCGGGCTATGTGCTGACCTGCCAAGCGCATCCCAAAACAGAGAAAGTGGTGCTTAGTTTCGACGAGTGATTTGTTGATAATCAGTTGAATGTGACCAAATAATCATGGCCCTAACCCGTACGAAGAAGAAAATTTTGGACGAAGCGTCAAAGCTCTTTCAGGAGAAAGGCTATTTGGCAGCTTCCATGCAGGAGCTAGCCGTGCGGGTCGGCATGAAAAAGGCGTCGAGCCTCTACACCCATATTGGAAGCAAGGAGGAGCTGCTTCAAAAAATTTGCTTCGATTCTGCCCGAGGCTATCTGGAGGGCATGAAGGCCATAGAAGACGCTGATATTTCGCCAACGCAAAAAGTGGAACGCCTGATTTCACTTCACATCCAAATTGCCACCACGGATGTTTCATCCATGACCATTTTCAGTGATGAATGGCGGCATTTGAGCGAGCCTTACCTGCAAGAATTCCGGACGATGCGGAGGGACTATGAGCGGCGTTTTGGCCGCATTTTACAGAACGGCATGGAAGTCGGGGAGTTTTTGGAAATGAACGTGACGGTTTGCCTTTCCACTATTTTTACTTCGCTGCGGTGGCTTCACCGATGGTATCCAGAAAAGCGGGGCATTTCCATGAAGGCATTGGAGGCGGACATCCTTCGTTTTTTGATGAACGGCCTAAAGCGGTGAACGGCCTGCCAACAGCCCAAGCAAATTTTTTTGAAAAAAAATGATAGCCCCTCTTTCCCTTAATTGAAAAAGCCCATACATTGCGAGCATAAACAATTCGTTGTTTAAAGAAACAACCGCACAAGTACATTTAATTTGTTTTGACTCAACATTTCAAACTTGAGGGAGTGATTTGGAATGCAATTAGGGCGGGCCTCAGCCGTTGACTTGTCCGGCTCTCCATCTGCCTTTGGCAAACGGGGACGGGAGGATTACCGAAAACAGTCCGACTACCTTATACATGTGAAGAAGGGGTCTTAAACGCCTTCTGTGCTTGTGTGGTTTTTCTTTTTCTACCAAACGTCGGCAAGGCATTGTGCCTTGCCGACGTTTTTTTGTTACACCAAAGGCCGTCGCATTTTTCCTAAGATTCGTGGAATAAAACATGCTCGGAATTCCAAACAGGTGCTATATTGTGGCAACAACCACAAACCATTTTTTTCACTAAAACAACAACAATGGCTATACCTATCATGCTTCCGATTTTCGTCTTTTTGGGCTTTCTGCTCATCACGACGGGGCTTTTCACCGTAAAGCAACAAACGGCTTCTATCGTCCAACGCTTTGGCAAATTCCACAGCATCCGGCAGGCGGGTTTGCATTTCAAGATTCCGTTCATTGACACCATCGCCGGGCGCATCACCATGAAAATTCAGCAACTAGACGTACCTGTGGAGACCAAAACCAAGGACGACGTGTTTGTCAGCATCAAGGTCTCTGTGCAGTACCTCATTAAGCCGGAGAGCATTTATGATGCTTTTTACAAATTGCAAAACCCATATGAGCAGATGTCCTCCTACATCTTCGACGTGGTGCGGGCCGAGGTTCCAAAGATGAAACTAGACGATGTGTTCGAACGCAAGGACGATATTGCCGTGGCCATTAAGCGGGAACTGGACGAAGCCATGAACGAATACGGCTATTATATCGTGAAAGCCCTGGTCACGGATATTGACCCAGCCGCTGCGGTGAAAGAGGCGATGAACCATATCAATGCCGCCGAGCGGAAGAAAACTGCTGCCGAGTATGAGGGCGAGGCCGAGAAAATCCGAATCGTGGCAAAGGCAAGGGCCGAGGCAGAAAGCAAGCGCCTACAAGGCCAAGGCATCGCCGACCAGCGTCGGGAAATTGCACGGGGCCTCGTAGAGAGTGTGGGAGTGCTGAACCAAGTAGGCATCAATTCGCAAGAAGCATCGGCGCTCATCGTCATCACCCAGCACTACGATACCTTGCATTCCGTAGGCGAAAATGCCAACAGCAACCTTATCCTGTTGCCCAATGCACCTTCGGCTGCCACCGATATGCTATCGCAAATGGTGGCCTCGTTCGTGGCTACCAGCCATATGTCTGAGAAATCAAAAGAGGTAAAGACTTTGAAACAATAGCACAAGAAACGGGGCATTCCGTTTTCTTGGCCCAACTGTAAAAAACAGGGGCTGCATTGGTGATTCTATCTGGAACACCACAAGTGCAGCCCCTTTTTATTTTTGCCAACTACTTTATTTTTCCACAAATGATGCCTGACCGACAAGGTTTTGAGTGGCATTTCTATTTTTGGCCATTAAAACCGTTTACCTTCGCTCGTGCTTGTCCGTTTTATCATAAAAAATTGCAATGCGGACAAAGACGATTTGAAATGATGGCGAGAAATTGATTTGTAAATCATTATCTATCAGTTTTTTATGTCTTTTTTTCGCTCTTCCTCCAAAGGATTTAAAGCAAACTCAATGAAGCATTTTTTCTCGATTGCGGCAATTCTGTTGACATCTGTCAGTCTCTTTGCGCAGCCAGCCAACGATGATTGTTCAGGAATCATCAACCTGGGGCCTGCTCCGGTTTGTCCTACCGACATCCTCTACAACAATGTCGGAGCCACTGCATCAAACATCGGAGCGGACAATATTCCGCCTTGCTGGGTGGGTGGGAATACCAACAGGGATGTTTGGTTTTCTTTCACGGCGGTTGACACCATCCTTGATTACCGGATTACGGTGACCGCTTGCCCCGACCCGGTTTTGGGGATTGACCCAATCCTGAACCCACAAATTGCCGTTTACCGTGGCGATTGTGAATTCAATGGGCTTAGCTTGATGAAATGTGCTACTACCAGCAACGGCGAAGGCGAGGTTTATGTTGATTTGGAAGGGCTAAGTGCCAATGCTACCTATTTTTTCAAAATCAATGATTGGTCTGCCTCGGCAGCTGGGAACGATGGTGCATTCAAATTATGCGTGTCGAAACGCCCCCCCATTTTTACGGTTGACGAAGGTGGCTCCACCCTTTGCAGCGGTACTTTGAGTGATTCGGGTGGGCCTGACGGCGATTACAGCAACAACGAAGATTTCACCTATACCATTTGCCCTGACCAACCACATAATTGCATCAATTTCAGCCTAGAATACTACAACGTAGAAGCACTGGGCAGCGATGAAATCTTTTTTTACGATGGCCCCAACGCAGGTGGCCCCGGTTCTAACTTGATAGGAGCGGTTTCAGGTGGCAGTTTTGCCAATAACTATGGTGGTGTTTGCTACTCGGTTGCTGCGCAAAGCGGTTGCCTCACCATTCAGTTCAATTCTGATGGGAACACCACTTTTGAAGGTTTCCTCGGACATTGGGAATGTACCACGGAGCCATGCGTTGATATCAATGAAATAACGGTAGAAACCGACACAGACCCGAACGACATTATTCAAAATGTGGTTTCGGGCCAAACCAATATCACTGTCACCAATATCAATTGTGACAAAGATGCTTTGGGCACTTTTCAAGCTGGCCCAGACACGGACTTGGGCATGTCCAAAGGTATATTGTTGACCTCCGGTTCTGCCGCAGAAGTTGCCAATCCCGGTGCTTTCCAGATAGACAACCAAGTGGGAGGCCCAGATGATGGCGATGCCGATTTGGATTACTTGTCCACCGTTTTTGGCCAACCGCTTGAGTCCAATGATGCCTGTATCGTGGAATTGGACGTGTTTGCTGCCACTGATAAAATTACATTCGAGTACATTTTTGGCTCGGATGAATACCCGGAATGGGTGGATGGTGGTTTCAATGATATTTTTGCCTTTTTGGTGTCTGGCCCCGGCATTACTGGCGACCCAAACATCGCCAACCAAGAGAATATCGCCACGTTGCCCGATGGCACTTTTATCCAAATTTTGAGTGTAAACGAGGCTACCAACTGGCAGTATTACCGGGATAACCAAGCGGGTCAGAGTGTGGCTTATGATGGTTTGACCTCCGATTCTTTGGGTGTAAAGAAGAGCCTTACTGCGAGTATCAACACGATTCCCTGCAACACTTACCATCTGAAATTTGCGATAGCAGATAGGGTGGATGCTGCTTACGATTCTGGTGTTTTCATTTCCGATATAAAAGGTGGCGCTCCTAATTTGGGTGTTTCCTACCAGTCTGGCATTGATTATTTGTTGGAAGCTTGTGTCGTGATGCCGGACAATATCAATATTAGCTTGGATGCACCCATCAGCCAGCCAGAGTCCTATGATATTATCGTGAGTGGCACGGCCACAATGGGCGTGGATTACAACCTCACCATTCCCGGTGCAGTCACTTTCCAGACGGGTTATGAAGAATTCTCCTACCCAATTTCTGCCATCGCTGACCTTATACCTGAAGGTACCGAAACCATTGTTGTTCAACTCGCACGTGATTTTGGTTGCGGCACTACCATCCTGACAACTCTAACGGTTCAATTGAAGGACATGCTGGATGTGCAGATTTTTAACGACGAACTAGACACAC
>JADLHE010000488.1 GCA_020848965.1 Saprospiraceae bacterium | reverse complement strand
TTTGTTGCTTCAATTCGGCGCTGCCTGCTAATGCGTCAAAATGTGCTGTTTTTAAGAAAAACTTGGATTTGTCCGGGTAGTCTTGGTAGAACTTGAGCAAGAAGCTCAAATCTATCTTTTTGTGCTGCCGCAAAGAGTCAACCGATAACCCGCTCAAGTCATAGCCCCGGCAAAGTTTTCCCTGCTGTGGGGGGGAGGTGGCGCCCGGCTTTGGCGAAGGCGTAAAGGTATAATCCCCAACCGTTGCGTCTGGTGCCCCAATGACTTGAAACTGTTTGTCCGTGCCCCTACCCACACTGACCTCTGTCCCTTCAAAAAAACAAATGGAAGGGTATAGCAAAACGGAAGTCATATTGGGTAGGTTCGGTGAGGGCTTGAAGGGGAGGTCGTAGTGTGTTTTATGGTCATAGCCCAAACAAGGAATTACCTCCAAATCGCATTTAACGCCATTTGCGAGCCAGCCTTCCCCGTTTACCATGCGGGCATACTCCCCAATGGTCATGCCATACACCACGGGCACTTCGTGAAGCCCAACGAAGGATGAAAACGCTTTGTCCAGCACAGGGCCATCCACGAAATGGCCATTGGGATTTGGCCTATCCAACACTAGCATTGGGATATTTTGCTCGGCGCAAGCCTCCATCACATAGCTCAAGGTGCTGATAAAAGTGTAAAACCTAGCACCCACATCCTGAATATCAAAAACCACCATGTCTATATCTTTCAGCCATTCTGGTTTTGGCTTTTTGTTGGCACCATAAAGCGAGACGATGGGTAAGCCAGTAGCGGGGTCTTTTCCGTCCTTCACTTTTTCGCCATCGCTGGCCGAGCCTCGAAAACCATGCTCTGGAGCAAAAATGGTCACCAAATCCACACCCAAATGCAACAGCGAATCAACCAGGTGTACGGAACCAATCATGGAGGTATGATTCACCACTGCTGCTATTCGTTTCCCCTTCAATTTGGGCAAGTACTCCCCCACCCTTTCTGATCCCACCACTATCTTCCCGACCACTTGCGGCTCTACGGTCGGTTTGGGTAGCTCCGACAAGCTTTCCCCTGATTTTTGGCCGCAGGCCAGCAATAAAAAGATGAATGCGCCGAGCGTTGCAACAAATATTTTTAATTTTACCACCATTTTGTTTTAGAACGATTGTGCAATTGGCTTTGAAACATGGGTTTCCAACATTTCAAACAGCACCGATTGCTTTATTTTGGCAATATTTTTCAAATGGAAAGCAGATACGCCATTGTGGACATAGAAACGACCGGAGGCCGTGCTATCCGGGACAAGATTACGGAAATCGCCATTGTTGTCCATAATGGTCATGAAGTATTGGAAACTTTTGAGACGCTCATTAACCCAGAAATGCCCATTCCCTACGGGATTACCGAGCTTACTGGCATCAACAATGACATGGTGCGAACTGCGCCCCGCTTTTTTGAAGTTGCAAAAAAAATAGTGGAATTGACGGAAGGGGCCATTTTTGTGGCCCATAATGTCCGGTTCGATTACAGCTTCGTACAAGAAGAGTTTAGGCGGCTTGGTTATACCTATACCCGCCGACAGTTGTGTACAGTTAGGCTGGCAAGAAAAGTATTTCCGGGCTATAGCTCTTACAGTTTGGGGAATTTGATTTTGACCATGGGACTGAGAGCTGGCGACCGCCACAGGGCTATGGGCGACACCATTGCGACGGTGGATTTGTTTGAAAGGATTTTGGCGCAATCCGGATCGGTGACGAAGGAGGTACAGAAAATGGTGAACCTCGGCGTTCGGGAGTCGAAGCTGCCAAAAAGTTTCAGCTTAGAAAAGCTGCATTCCCTGCCGGAAGCCTGTGGCGTCTATTATTTCCACAACGAAAATGGAGACGTGGTGTATGTGGGCAAGAGCTTGAACATCAAAAAACGCATTGCAGAGCATTTTTCAAATCAAACTGAAAAAGCCGCCAAACTGCAAGCACAGGTGGACGATGTTTCATGGGAAGTGACTGGTAGCGAGCTGGTAGCCCTCCTCAAAGAATCGCATGAGATAAAGGCCATGCGGCCACCAATCAATCGTGCCCAGAAAGTAAGGGATTATCCTTTCGTGATTCACAGCTACGAAAACCAAGCTGGTTACCGCTGTTTTGATGTGGCCAAACCGACGGCCAAAACCCGTAAGAACCTGCAAATCGTGTCAGCCTACCCAGATTTGGCACATGCAAAAGGCTGGTTGAAAGGTGCGCAAAAGCAGTTCAACCTTTGCCTCCGGCATTGCCATTTGGACGACCGCAACGGGCCTTGTTTCGACTATCATTTGAAACAATGTTTTGGAGCTTGCATAGGTGAGGAGGAAGCAGCTACCTACAACGAGCGAGCCAATGCAGCCATGCTGGCCTTGGATGAACAACTGCTAACCGAGAGCTTTTTTTTGATTGATAAGGGCCGAACTCCAGATGAAAATGCCATTGTGTTAATCGAGGCGGGCGAATACCAGGGCTATGGGTTCATTAATTTGCAGGAAATAGCAGCAAATGATGTGGAAGGCTTAAAAGAAGCCATAGAACCAAAAGAGAGCAACCCAGAAGTTAATCGGATAATAAGGCGGTTTATGAACGGAACCCGTGGGATAAAAATGGTGAAGTTTTAGTACTTCCTAAAAATGAAGAAGGCCCACCAGTTTAAAACCGATGGGCCTTTCATCATTGTTTATCTGTGTTTACAGTGTCTTGCCCAATTTCTGGAGCAACATGTAATAAAATACTACACGCAGTCTTTGCTTAGAGCTGTAATCAGCACAAACGGCTGCTATAGCAGCATCCATAGCAGCATTGTCGGTCATGCCAAGCTTCTTTGTAAGGAAGTTAGCTTTTACCCTGTCCAATTCTGTTTGGTCAGTGCAAGATACCATGGACGCATCTCTCAGGTAAATAGATGGGCCAAGGCCTTTTGCAACTTTAGTCAATTGATCTGCATCAACTGCGCTTTTGCCAGCGCTTTTCAACTCAGCGCTGTACTTGGCCATCATTTCATCAAATTTGCTCATAGAAAAAATGTTTTGTGGTGAAAAAATCTTGGTTTCGTGGCGAAGGTAGTAACAATTCCGTTTCACCAACTATTTTATGCCCACTAAACGCATATTATTTTGCCTAAAACATCTTTCGGCACCAAGCTCGCCAATAATATTTGGCAAAGACAAATAATTGCTAAACAGAAACTTAGGGGCAAACTGCGAAAATAGGGTGACAAACGAACAGATTTAGCGTATTATCGGGTATTGGCAAAACTATTTCTTGCCATCTCCCTTTTCCAGGGTCTTAATCAGCATTCCTTTTTGAACCTTGTCTTTTAATTGCATTCCGTTGAGAATAGCGATTTCCTCCAGCCTATCGCTCTTTTGGTTATTTGCTTTCAACGCATCGGATAAAGTTCCATCCTTAGTCACCGTTACGATTTTGATTTTGTCGGCAAATACATTGATTTTGCTCTGGTCGGTCAATGCTTTGAAGCCCTTGAAGCAGGTTTCAAATTTGCTTTCATAGCTGCTGAAATTCACAGTTTCACTCAAGCCCGCAAATTTGTAAATGAGTCCATTGTACTCAATCAGGTACATCAGCAACCTGACTTGCTTGTTCAAATCGGCTGTGAGCGCAATTGCGTCGTTGCCGTTCACCTTTATGTTTTTGCTATCCAGCACCTTCAAGCTATCTGCGGAGATGGCAGCTTGTTTGGCTTGAGCCAAGGTTTTGCCTTCAGCGACCGTGAAAATAATGGCCGCCTTTCCATCTTTTGGCGCAATTTGAACTTGTGCGGTTGAATTTGCAGTTTGCCAACCGGCCGGGGTCGGGAATTGGAATTTCATTTGGGGGTGATAGAAAACATTGTTCTCTACATAGCCTTGCTGAGGGTCTTCCCCATAAGTCAAACCGTCAATCATTCTCAGGTACTTGTCACGGTTCACATCCAATTTTGGGTTCCCCACCTTGGTTTGCTCTTTGGTGGCCAATTGGTGCACCCTCGTGTAACGGTCGCCCGGGTCGGGGTGGGTGCTCATGAAGGTCGGGATATTGGAGCCAGATTGTTCTTGAATCCGTTGAATGGTTTGGAAGAAATTGGCCATTTCATGGGCATCGTAACCAATTTTCGTACTGTACGCTACACCCAGCTTGTCCGATTCGCTCTCGTGGTTCCGGCTAAATTTCAGGAACATAAGGCCAAGTCCTGTCTGCGCCAAGTCTGAATAATTTCGGAATTTTTCAGATGCCAACATGGCTCCGATAAAGCCAATCTGTGCCAATATTTGTTGGCTTTGCTGCTGCGCTGAGTGCCGTGCAGCTATATGCCCAATTTCATGGCCCAAAACTCCAGCAAACTCTGCTTCATTATTGAAATGCGCCATGATGCCCCTTGTGAAATAGACATAGCCACCAGGCACAGCGAAGGCATTCACAACTGGAGAATCCAAAATCCGGAATTTATAGTCAACTTTGGGTCGGTGGCTGATGACCCCCATTTTCTTGCCGTAGTTGTTGATGAAATCTTGCAGTTCTTTATTGTCGTACATGCCAAACTCCTGCATCACTTGAGGGTCGTAAGCCAAACCCATCGCCTTCTCCCTGCTTTCGGAAATGAGCATGAATTGACGCTTGCCGGTCACAGGGTTCCTTGCGCAGGAGTATATGAACATAGCAACGAACAAAAGGCCAAGCGCCAAGAACCTTTGTTGTAAAATGCGATTTTTCATTAGTGTTTGTTTTTTGATTAAGACGATGATTAAGAGCCGAAGGTCACAGCGGATGCACATCGGCACCTCAGCTACAAATGTAAAATAAGCGTTAAGAATTCTTGGGAAAACACGACAGGAAATCTCACAAATCAAAGGTTTAGCCGACCGCCAAACAACATCAGCTCCTCTTCGTCTTCAGGTGCGTGGAATTTTTTCTCGAATTTAAGCCCCAGTTTTTCGAGCAGTTTAATGGAAGGCTTATTGGATTCCAAGGTGATGGCTGCGAGTTTTTCAAGCCTTAAATGCGTTTTGGCAAATCCTACCACCGCTTTCGCTGCCTCTATTGCATACCCGCACCCATAGAATTGCGGCAGCAGCGCATAGCCAATATCAATATCATCAAGGAAATCCCGCTTTACCAAGCCACACATCCCCAAGGCGGCACCATCCACTTTTCGCTTCATTAGATAGAAGCCAAAACCATTTTTACGATAGTATAAAAACATCCTTTGTATGGCATATTGTCGGGCTTCTTCGAGCGTCTTTACACCACGGTCGCCAATATTCCTGACCCAATCAGGTGTGTTCAACAGCTCCAGCAGGAATGGCGCATCGAGTGGCGAAATTTCACAGAGGTACATCCTGTCCGTTTCCAGCACCATCGCCCCAATTGGTGGGCGGCAAATTTGAAAAACCTTGAGTTCTTCTGTGTTGCCCGTGAGCGTAAATCCTACCCTTTCTAAAAGTTTGATGGATGCCAAATTCTGAGGGTGGACGTATGCCTCCACTAAATTAGCCTGCATGGATTGAAAAGCAAAATCTACCACTGCTGCCACGGCTTCTTTTCCCAGACCGTTGCCCCAATTATCGGGGTGAAGGGTATAGCCAATTTCAACACATGATTTCTCAAAATCGAATTGCCATAGGCAAATCGTACCTATCAATTTTTCATCGTTTTTTAGGCAAATCGCCCATGCACTACCTTCCCCTTTTTCACCATATTTTACCAGATTTCGAAGGTGGTTCACGGCGCTTTCCAGGTTCACTGCAGCTTGAATTCCGGTGTAACGCAGTATCCTTTCATCGGAGCGTTGGATAAATACTTCAGGAGCATCTGATTCGGAAAAAGGTCGAAGCAACAACCTTTCCGTGGTCAAAAGTGGTGCAGGGTAAATCGTTGTCAACATGGGTATAGATTCATTTAGCGGCGAAAATACAATTCAAGCATGATTTAATTAAGCAGGAATTGACAAAGGCAGCGGCCAGCACGGCCATAGTTTTGCGCATATTTCAAATCCAAAACTAAAGCTGTGTATGAAACGAATTAAAACTTTTTCGACCCTGGTTGCCATTGTCATTTCAATGGGGCCAGCTCTTGGGCAGGTTGTCCCTACGAAATTGGACAGCCTGCTTAGCCATACCCTGGACAGCATGCGCAACGTATTGGGAGCCAAGTCTTTAAGTGCTGCCATGCAACTACCCGACGATGCCGTTTGGGCTTTTGCCAGTGGTATTTCTTCGGAAAATCCATTGGTAAACGTGACCGTAAATGATGCCTATTTGATTGGAAGCGTCACCAAAACCCTTACCTCTGCCTGCATCCTTCAGTTGCACGATGAGGGAGTGTTGAGCATTGACGATAGCCTTCACCAATGGCTGGACACTTTTCCCTACATCAATCCAAATATCACGCTGCGACAATTGCTTCGCCATACCAGTGGCCTCCATGACGTGTTGGCCACCCCAGGTCAACAGGACAGCCTATTGCTGGACATT
>JADLHE010000487.1 GCA_020848965.1 Saprospiraceae bacterium | reverse complement strand
TCAAAAGCCTATGCCAAAATCTCCATGCGCCTCGTGCCGCACCAGCGCTGCGAGAAGGTTTACGACCTTTTTGAAGCGCATTTCAAATCATTGGCACCACCATCGGTACAGGTAAAAGTGATTCGGATGCACGGCGGCGAACCGGGCGTCACACCCACCAACACGCCGGAATACCAGGCTGCACACAAGGCTATGGCCAAAACCTTCGGGAAAGAGCCAATACCAAAGCGGGAAGGCGGTTATATCCCCATCGTTTCCTTGTTCAAAGATGTGCTGGATGTGGACAGCGTGCTCATGGGCTTCGGCCTCAACAGCGATGCCATCCACTCACCCAACGAACATTATGGGGTCTTCAATTTCTATAAAGGAATTGAGACCATACCTTATTATTATGAGTATTACAAGGCATTGAAGAATGGTTGAAAAGTCGGTTGACGGTTGACGGTGGACGGTTGACGGTGGACGGTGGACGGTGGTCGGTGGCCCGGCGACCGACAACCAACCACCAACTACCGATAGCCAACAGCCGACTACCAACTACCGTCAACCGACCACCGTTAACCGTTAACCCTTAATTAACCATTTTCAGGTGGCATTAACAGCGAACTAGGCGCTTTTTGCCTCAGTTTTGCAGCGCAATAAAAAAGCACGTGGAAAAAACCTTGACACAATACGACGCCGTGGTGAAGCGGTGCGAAGACCTTTTCCTTAAAAAGACGCACGACTACGGTACGGCCTGGCGCATTCTTCGCCCGTCTTCCTTGACTGACCAACTTTTCATCAAGGCCAAACGCATTCGAAGTATTGACGAAAAAGCCAAGCAAATGGTCGAGGATTCCATTGAGGGCGATTTCATCGGACTTGTCAATTATGCCTACATGGCGCTCATCCAGTTGGAACTAAAGGATGACGATGAAATGGAACTTGCCACCGCCACTGTCCGTAAACTGTACGACCATCAGGTGCAAACCGTTCGGAACTTGATGATTGCCAAAAACCACGACTACGGGGAGGCATGGCGTGACATGCGCATCAGTTCCATCACTGATTTGATTTTGATGAAACTGCTGCGCATTCGGCAAATCGAGGAAAACAAGGGCAAAACGCTTGCCTCGGAGGGCCTCGACGCCAATTATGCCGACATTGCCAACTATGCTATTTTTGCGCTGATTTTATTGAGTGAAGTTGAAAAGGGTTGAATTCCCGCATGGCGAAACCTCATCAACCTTTCTCAACAAAAAGTAAATCCAGGAAGACATGACAATTTATACTTTGGTTCTTTATGTGGCCATTGCTGCCGCAATACTTACGGCCATCACTGGCCTAGCCTTCAAAAGCAAGGTAAAAAGCTGGGCAATGACCTATCTCCAGCATTTTTGCGGTTCGCTTTTCATATTTTCAGGTTTCGTAAAAGCGGTTGACCCGCTCGGCACGGCCTTTAAAATGGAGCAATATTTCGCAGAGTTCTTTTACACTTTCAGCGAAACTGCTTTGAAGCCAATTGCGCCGCTATTCCCTTGGTTGTCAGGGCATTCCGTGGTGTTTTCCATCGCCATGATCGTGTTTGAAATTGCCCTTGGCATCATGCTTATTTTGGCCTATCGGCCAAAACTGACGGCGTGGCTGTTCTTGCTCTTGGTGGTCTTTTTCACCGTATTAACGGGTTTCACTTACTTGACGGGCTATGTTCCAAGCGGTGTGAATTTCTTCGAATTCGGCAAATGGGGCGAATACGTCAAGACCAATATGCGGGTGACGGACTGCGGTTGCTTCGGCGATTTTCTGAAGTTGAAACCCAAAATCAGCTTTTTCAAGGATGTGTTCCTGCTTTTGCCTTCCCTCTATTTTGTGTTCCGCCACAAAAACATGCACGAGCTGTTCAGCTTGGGCCTGCGCCGTTGGCTGACCATCTTGGTAACGCTCGGCTTCCTTGCATTCTGCTATTACAACACGTTCATGAACGAGCCTGTGATTGATTTCCGGCCGTTCCGTGCAGGTGTGGATGTGAGGGCACAACGTGCCAAAGAAGCAGACGAAGAGGCGGCAGCCTACAAGGTTTTGGCCTATAAAATGAAGAGCAAATCAAACGGCCAAGTCATTACGGTTCCCTACGAGCAGTACATGAAGGAGTATGAGAAATACCCAGAGGCAGAATGGGAAATGGAGCAGGTCAAGGCAAATCCAGATTACGAACACTCCAAAATCAGCGAGTTTGAAATCACATCGCCCGATGGCTCGAACATGACGGACGCCTTGCTGCAAGACACCGGCTACTTCTTGATGGTTGTTGCCTACAAGCTGAAGGAAGCTGGCAAAGAAATCAAAACCGTAACGGTGCAAGACACCACTTTCGTAACGGACAGCACGCTGGTTGCTGGCACCACGGACTCCTTCACCTATACGCAACGGGTAGCGAACATTACCCCGAAGGAAGTCCGGGAAGAAGTGGTCAATTTCGACCCAGAGTATATGGACCGCTTCAAAAAGGTCATCAATCCAGTCATCATGGCTGCCAAAGGAACTGGTGTGAAGTTCTTTGCGGCCACTGGGCCAAACGACCCGGCTGTCATCAACCGCTTCAAAGAATTGACGGGCAGCGAGTACCCATTCTTCACAGCAGAC
>JADLHE010000486.1 GCA_020848965.1 Saprospiraceae bacterium | reverse complement strand
GTTGTCAGCAATATAGGTTTTGGGCTGCACGGCGATGTTCCGGTCTGCGTTCTGTGAATAGGGGGATATGAGGTGCAGAAAATAGGTAGCCTCGAACAACTGCACATAATCCCTGATTTTATGCCTACTCAAGCCGAGCAGCACACCAATTTTTTGATAATCGAGCTTGCCTCCAATACGGGCGGAAAGCAACCTCGTCAACTTGTAGAGGTCATCAATGACCGAGTAATCGGAAAGGATTTTCACATCCAACTCCAAATAGGAGTTAAGAATATCTTGCAGGGTTTGCTCTTTTTTTTGCGGAGATTCCGCCAAGACCACTTGCGGAAACCCGCCATATTTCAAGTATTCTTCATAATAATGTTGGAACTGCGCATAAACCAATGGCCGAAAATGCTGCATCCGTTGCGTCAGCATGGCAGTTTCGTCCACGCCTTTGAACCGCAAGAATTCCATGAAATCCAACGGGTAGATTTCAAAAATGCGCTTCCTGCCAGATAGGCTTTCGGTTATCCTGTTCTTTAGGTAATAGGAGCTTGAGCCTGAAATCAAAAACTTGATTTGGAAATGGTCATGGTAGTATTTTATGAAGGACACAATATTGGGTATCAGCTGAACTTCATCAATGGCAATGACGCCGTGCTTTGAAAAATCCAAGCCCAAAAATTCGAGGTCGGCCTGCATTTCGGAAAAACTTTCCTTTGTGAAAATGCGCCGGTACTCCAATCGCTCAAGGTCGAGGTAAAGCTTGTTGGCATGTGTCACTTTCTCCAAAAGATACTTCAGCGCAGTTGTTTTTCCAGTGCGCCTCATGCCCGTTACAACAGTCACTTCCTGTTCGGAAAGGTGCTGCTCCAAGTCATCGAAAATAGCCCGCTTGAACATACAGTCTTACTTTGTGTTAAAAAAATTGACACAAAGTAAAGAATAGTGGCTCAATAACCAAAAAAAACTGCGCCTAAAAGCTGGTCCAAGCTGTGCAGCGACCATCGTCCGAGTTTCTTCCATACCTTCGCCGAATCCAAAACAGTCCATTTGAAAAAGACCCTCTTCATCACCCCCCCCTTCGTGCAGTTGAACACGCCCTACCCGGCCACTGCCTACCTCAAGGGCTTCCTCAACACGAAGGGCTTTCCCTCCGCACAGGCCGACTTGGGCATCGAGGTGATTTTGGAGGTGTTTTCGAGAAAAGGTTTGGAAAGAATGTTCGCAATGGTAGCGGCTGCACCGTCCACCGTCAACCGACCACCGACCACCGATTTATCCGATAACGCCGAGCGCATCCTCGCCCTAAAATCCGACTACCTCGCCACCATCAACCCCGTCATTTCCTTCCTCCAAAACAAAAACCCGACCCTTGCCCACGCCATTTGCAGCCGCAGCTACCTGCCCGAGGCCAGCCGCTTCGAGCAGGTGGAAGACCTCGAATGGGCCTTCGGGGCGATGGGCACGCACGACAAGGCACGGCACTTTGCCACCTTGTACTTGGAGGATTTGGGCGACTTCATCACGGAGGTCGTTGACCCGCATTTTGGCTTCAGCCGCTATGCCGAAAGGCTCGGCAGCACGGCCTCCAGTTTCGATGAAATGGAGCGGGAACTGCAAGCGCCCGACTCGCTCATTGCAAGGGTATTAAAAGAGGTTTTAGAAAAACATATTGCGGAGCAAAAACCCGATATCATCTGCCTCACCGTGCCGTTCCCCGGCAATTTATATGGGGCATTTAAATGCGGACAATATGCGAAGCAGTTTTACCCCCATATAAAAATAATCATGGGCGGCGGCTACGCCAATACCGAGCTGAGAAGCCTCGCCGATGCTCGTGTTTTCAATTATTTCGATTATATCTGCCTAGATGATGGAGAAGCGCCATTACTGCATTTAATCGAGCATATAAATGGTGAAAAAGGCGCCGAAAATTTAAAACGAACTTATTCCAGAATAAACGGCGTGGTATGCTATCATAATATCAATACCGAACTGGACATACCGCAGCGGGAAACGGGCACGCCCGACTATGCTGGCCTGCCGCTCGACCGCTACCTATCCGTCATCGAAATCGCCAACCCGATGCACCGACTCTGGAGCGATGGCCGCTGGAACAAGCTCACCCTCGCCCACGGCTGCTACTGGGGCAAATGCACGTTCTGCGATGTGACGCTCGACTACATCCAGCGCTACGAACCCATGAGCGCCGCCCTGCTCTGCGACCGCATCGAGGAAATCATCGAACAGACCGGGCAGACCGGCTTCCATTTCGTGGACGAGGCCGCACCGCCCGCCCTGCTGCGCGATCTGGCCCTCGAAATCCTGCGCCGCCGCCTCACCGTCACTTGGTGGACGAACATCCGCTTCGAGAAGTCCTTCACCGCCGACCTTTGCCGACTGCTCGCCGCATCGGGCTGCATCGCCGTGAGCGGCGGGCTGGAGGTGGCCAGCGACCGACTGTTGGCCCTGATGAAAAAAGGCGTGACCGTGGCGCAAGTGGCCCGTGTGGCGCACCACTTCACCGAGGCGGGCATCATGGTGCATGCCTACCTGATGTACGGCTTCCCGACGCAGACGGCGCAGGAGACCGTGGACGCCCTCGAAATGGTGCGCCAGCTCTTCGAGGCGGGCGTGGTGCAGTCCGGGTTTTGGCATCGCTTCGCAATGACGGCGCACAGCCCGGTCGGCCTCGACCCCGCTGCCTTCGGGGTGGCGGAGACCGGCCCCGCCTTCGCTGGCTTCGCCGACAACGACCGCTGGCACGTGGACCCTAAAGGCGCCGACCACGACCTGTTCGGGGAGGGGCTGCGCAAATCACTGTTCAACTATATGCACGGCGTCTGCTTCGAGTTCCGGCTGGCCGATTGGTTCGACTTCCCGGTGCCGAAGCCCAGCGTGCCCAAGCGTTTCATCGAAAAAAGCATTGCGGAGCAGGAAGAAAAAACGCCCCGCCCCACGGCGCTCGTGGCCTGGAACGGCCCGCAGCCCATCGCCACGCTGGACGAGGAGGCGGGCACGGCCACCCTGCTTTTCCACCATAAACAGCAGGCTTGGGAACTGGAGACCTCGCCCGCCCTCGCCCAATGGCTGGTGGATGTGCTGCCGCTGCTGCAAATCGGCCCGAACCCGGTGATGAGCTTTGCGGAGCTGCAACGGGACTTTGAGGAAAATGCGGCTGGGCCGTTTGCCCAGTTTTTGGCCTCGGAGGAATGGGGGGCGCTGCGGGAGGCGGGGCTGTGGGTGCTGTGAGGGATTGACAAAAAACCCAATAAAAAAAGCCGGGTGTTCATCGCAACACCCGGCTTTTTCATTGAAAAACGTTTCGGTTCAGCCACCAGGGGCTGGCGGTGGCGGTGTGGGCGTGGAGCCGCCGCCGCTCGTGGTATTGAAGTTCACCTCGAAACCCCAGTCGCCGAGCTTTTGCTCTTGGCCCCGGTAGATGCCCAGCAGTATATCACGCACCGAGCGCACGAGGTAGGCGACCGTGCCGGGCGTCTTCGTGGTCTGGCCCTTGGCGGTGCCGAGGGCGAGGTTTCGGGCCTGCGTGGCTTTTTCCTTGTTGCGGTTGGCGGCCTCGGCGTCGGAGCGCTTTTTGGCAGCGTCGTCGTTGAGGGTCTTTAGCGCCGCCATATCGAACACTTTGAGCAAACTGGCTTCTTTGTCGGCGTCGTGTTTCTTCAAAATATCGGCCACGAGCTTGGTGAGTTTGTCCGGGTTGCGTGGGATTTCGACCTGAACGACGCCTTTGGGCGAGTTGACGGTGAAGCCCCACTGTCCAAGGTTTCGTTCAGCGCCACGGAAGTGGCCGAGCAGGAAATCACGGATGGAGGTCAGGTGGAAAAGCACGGTGCCAGCGGTCACGGTCGTCTGCGAGGGGTGGATTCCCAGTATCAGGTTGCGGTCTTCGGTCAATTGTTCACGGTTTCGGTCGAGTTCCTTTTGCAAAGTGAACTGGTTGTCGGCTTCGGTCAGTTTGTCGGTGAGCAGGCTGGCGGTGGTGGCAGGTATGGGGCTGGATGCCCCGTCGGCGGTGTGCTTGGCGATGATGTTTTTGCCAAGCTTGTTCATGTCGTCAGGTTGTCTTGGTATCACAACCTCGTAATTGCGTCGAGCCATAGATATATAGTTTAAGATGGTTAAAAATATCGTATCAATACTTGCGTGTTTTTTGCCAAATGTAAACGGGTTGAGATTGTTTTGCAAGCCTATTCCAGAAAATGGTAATTGCCCGGTTTGCCGACGCCCATTGCTGTCAATCAAAGTCGGTTTGTCGTCAATCGAAGTCAATGATATGTTTTCAATATGCCATTTTATGTTTTCAACAGTTCATTTGTTGGCAATCAAAGTGCATTTGTCGTCAATGAAAAATTGGCTTTGAAAAACAAAAAATGGGGTATGGTTGCCAACAAATGAACTTTGATTGAGCACAAATGCACTTTGATTGCCGCAGCGCCGACTTTGATTGACAACAAATGGACTTTGATTGTCGCAACTTGAGATTTGATTGACGACATTGGGGATTTTTGAAACAGAGTGTTGCAAAATAGTGGAAAAACGGGGGTTTTTGATGAAAAGGAGGGATTGGGGGAGGTGGGGGAGAAATTATTTGGTTCGGTGGAAAAAAAATGACAGAAGGGAACAGTACCTCGGTATTTTGAGTTTGAAGTAGCTTTGGACAACTCTTAATTGTAAAATTACGCCAGATGAACTTTGAAAGAAGGTATGAAATAACATTAGTATCATTGAACGAGTCCTTCCCTGAATTGAAGGAACAAAATGAAGCAGTCCTCAAAAGTTTGATGGATATAGTTGAAAACGATCCTCAAAAACTCATTGATTTTTTAAGGGCATTCCTGAAAAGGAATCCTATCACTACTACCTTTTTTGCAAAGTTCAAGGTTCTTAACGCCTTAAAGAATGAGGAAAAAATAAGTTTGACTGAGAAGCTTGAAATTATTTCTCTGCTATGGGAATTAGGTGGCTTTTTATTGTTTCCAGCAAACTTGCTTTCCAAGAACAAGGTATCGCTAAATGCCAATTTAGAGACAACAGAGATTTTTAAACATTTCAAAGGATTGGGGCTTTCTGGAAGTCAGAAAGAGATTTTAAGGCAACTAAGGCATTCTATATCTCATAAATTGGACATTAGAGGGGAAGATTTTTTCAATGAAAAAGGGGAAAAGTTTGCACAAATTTCAGATGTAGATATAGTTTATAGCAAAGTGATACTCATATACTATTGGTGGCTTTCAGTTTTTGTAATCACAGCATTGCATACTCCTAGATTAGCTTCTCTCGTGATTGTAGCCACGACAGTTGAAGTAAGAAAAGAGGATTCTGAGATGAACACATATATCTCAGAGTTAAAAGCCAACTTCCCTGATGTTTTTGCTTTTTTCGAAAGAAAAAATCATATCGACGATTCAGCCACTAAAAAGAATGGATGGTTATATCAATTCGTTGATAAGGGTAAGCGATTTATCGAAAAGACAAAATCAGTGGTTTTTAAAATCATCTTTCCATTTCAATATGCTGTTGGTGCAGGAATGGGAAAAGCTATTGCCGGAGGAATTGGAGACCTTGTTAAGCGAGGTGTTGATTGGTTCAAAGTAGTTTTAGTCGAAGGAGATACAGTTTCACAATTCATAGAAGATTCGGAATACAAAGGAGAGTTCATTGATTCATTAGAATTTATCAAGGAAAAATTTTCGGCAGTTGTTGAGGATTTAAAGTCCAAAAATAGATGAAAGATGAGCTAGCTCTAAACTAGACAAACCTCCCAAACTTCTCCCTACCTTTGCGCCCCGAAATTCAACACAATGAGCTTAAAAGAAGAAATCGCACGGCGCAAGACCTTCGGCATCATCTCCCACCCCGATGCTGGCAAGACCACCCTCACCGAGAAGCTGCTGCTTTTTGGCGGCGCCATACAGACCGCCGGGGCCGTCAAGTCCAACAAAATCAAGAAGACCACCGTCTCCGACTTCATGGAAATCGAGAAGCAGCGGGGTATCTCCGTGGCTACCTCGGTCATGGCCTTTGAGTACCGGGATTTGAAAATCAATATACTCGACACACCCGGTCACCAGGACTTCGCCGAGGACACCTACCGCACCCTCACGGCGGTGGACAGCGCCATCGTGGTCATTGACGTGGCCAAGGGCGTGGAGACCCAGACCGAAAAGCTCGTCAACGTCTGCCGGATGCGCTCGACGCCCATCATCGTCTTCATCAACAAACTCGACCGGGAGGGCAAGGACGCCATTGACCTCCTCGACGAAGTGGAGCAGAAGCTGGGCCTGAGGGTCTGCCCCATGAGCTGGCCCGTGGGCATGGGCGGCACCTTCAAGGGCGTGTACAGCATGTATGAAAAAAAGCTGGTGCTCTTCCGCCCCCACGGCAAGCAGGAGGAAGAGGAAATCATTGAGATAAAAGACCTCGCCGACCCGCTGCTGGACAAGCACGTGGGCGAGCGGGCAGCCAACACGCTGCGGGAAGAGGTGGAAATGGTGCAGGGCGTCTATCCCGCTTTCAATCAAGCAGCCTACCAGCACGGCGAGTTGTCGCCGGTGTTCTTCGGCTCGGCGGTCAACAATTTCGGGGTGCGGGAAATGCTGGACTGCTTCGTGGACATCGCTCCGACGCCGCTGCCAAGGGAAACGGAGGAGCGCACCATCCAGCCGGAAGAGGAGAAGTTCAGCGGTTTTGTCTTCAAAATCCACGCAAATATTGACCCACGGCACCGTGACCGCATTGCGTTCCTGCGCATCTGCTCTGGCACGTTCGAGCGCAACACGAACTACCTGCACGTGCGCCAAGGCCGACAGATGCGCTTCGCCAACCCGACGAGTTTCATGGCCTCGAAGAAAGAAGTGATTGACGACGCCTACCCCGGCGACGTGGTCGGCCTTTACGACAGCGGCAATTTCAAAATCGGCGACACGCTCACCGATGGCGAGGTGCTGCACTTCAAGGGCATCCCGCACTTCTCGCCGGAGCAGTTCCGGTACGTGGAAAACGCAGACCCGCTCAAGTCAAAGCAATTGGCCAAGGGCCTCGACCAGCTGATGGACGAGGGCGTTGCGCAGCTTTTTACGAAGGAAATAAATGGCCGCAAAATCATCGGCACGGTGGGTGCGCTGCAATTCGAGGTGATTCAGTACCGCTTGCAGCACGAGTACGGGGCGTCCTGCACCTACGAACCCGTCAACCTGCACAAGGCTTGCTGGGTAAAATGCAGCGACGACAAGGCTTTTCAGGAGTTCCGCAGCCGCCGCAATAAGGATTTGGCCAAGGACAAGGACGGCCAACTCGTTTACCTCGCCGAAAGTGCCTGGGCCTTGAGAATGGCGCAGGAGGCGCACCCGGCGGTGGAGTTTCGGTTCACGAGCGAGGAGTGATTTTGAAGTTGGCAGCTTGTCCGCCTTTGGCGGGTTCGACAGTTGGCAGTTGGCAGTCAGTCAGCAGGTCTTGTCCCGATTCATCGGGATGATTAGTCTCTGCCGCAGCATTAAACAGCGAGAGGTGGTATCTGTGAAAAGATACCACCTCTCGTCATTTACGCTAGTAGTTGGCTATAAGACTGTCGAACTGACTGCCAACTGCCAACTGTCGAACCCGCCAAAGGCGGACAAGCTGCCAACTCAAAACTCCAGCCTGTTGTTGTACTTGTACAGGTAAATGAGCAGTACGAGAATAAGTATGAAGTAAATGAGGAGCCACATCACGGTGCGGCCTTTTTTGCCTTCATTTTCGATATGGTCGGACATGACGGTATTTTTTTGATGAAAGATTTCGGTTGAACGGCGGCAAAAGTAAGTCGGTGCAGCGGGTTTTCCAATATGGATTGAAAACGAGTTTGGCAATCTGCGAAATTACTTGGTTGCACGGCTCATTTGCCGTCCTTGTGCCGCCACAAATACAAACAGGCATAGGAGCGATAGGGTTGCCAAGTAGTGGCAATTTCCGTCATGCGGTGCAACATGGCCTTGCCCGTTTCGGTGATATTGTAGAGGCTGGCTATGCCTTGTCGGATGCCGAGGTCGTCGAGGGGCAGCACATCGGGGCGACTGAGGGAGAACATCAGAATCATTTCCACGGTCCATTTCCCCACGCCTTTTATCTGGGTCAGGTAGCGGATGATTTCGTCGTTGTCCATGCCACTCCAGTCCTTGTCCACAAGGTTTTCTTTTTGGAAAAAATCGGCCACGTTTTGCAGATAGGTTGCCTTTTGCTGGGAAAGCCCAGCGCTGCGCAGGGTGGGTATGTCCTTTTCGAGGAGCAAATGCGGCAGGGGCATTTCATCTGGGAAGAGGGCGAGGAACCGCTTCTCGATGACGGCGGCCACCTTCACAGAAAGCTGCTGGCTGATGATGGAGCCTAGCAAATCAAGGTAAACCCCTTGGGAGTTGACGGATAGCTCCCGGAACGGGATACGGTCAATCAGCGGTTTCAGGACGGGGTCATTTGAAAGGTGTCGGGTGATGGTGGTTGACATAAAAGGATAGTTTAGAAACGGGTTTTAGGCGTCACAAGATAGCCCGGCCCGCTAGTGTCGAGAATTTTTTTTGAAAAAAAGCCGACAATATTGCCTTCGGCTAAATACAATTTGTAGAACTTGGCACTTTCAAAAATTGGGAATCTGGACAGTCTATCATGGTATCGCCGAATTTTTCAGAAGTTTTTTGCATTAAATTTTTGTAAAAATTGTGGAACCACCATGCGTTAAGCATCTAAAACGGAGAAATTTAAACACTATTCAAACAAACAGGACTATGTTGATTGTCTATATTGCCCTTGGCGCATTTATCCTCGGCGGGGTCATTTTCTTGGCCACCAGCGTTAGCGCACAAAGGAGCAGCAGTCGGAAGTGGTATTGAGGCAGATTGGCTGCCGCTGACAAACGAATCAGCGGATTGACTATCGGCGTGAAAAGTCCCAGCGCTTGCAAGTGCTGGCGTTATTTTCCTCCAAACCAGTGCTTGTGAATGAACCAAGCGCTGTGCTGTACGTTTTTTGAGCAGTTTCTCAATAAAACCTTCCCTCATTGCTGCCTTTCGAGGCAAACACCGGATATGGCTTCAAAAAGAATACTTGTAACGGGTGCCACGGGCTTTATTGGCTCCTACCTCGTTCGGTATTTGCTGCAATCGGGCCACACCAATATCCGCTGCACCCGCCAACCCAACAGTTCCCTTGCCCTACTAAAGGATGCCGCCGACCAAGTGGAGTGGGTCAATGCCGACCTGCTGAACCTGATGGAAATGGAAGACGCCATGCAAGGCGTACAGCAGGTCTATCATTGCGCAGCCGTCGTTTCTTTCCATGAAAAGGACAACCAAAGGATGCGCTCCATCAATGCGGAAGGCACGGCGAACATCGTCAACCTTGCATTGGATTTTGGCATCGAAAAACTGGTGCACGTAAGCTCCATCGCCGCCATTGGGCGCAAGCCCAACGACCCCAATATTGATGAGCGAACCGCCTGGAAAAACGACGATTGGAACAGCCCCTACGGCATCAGCAAACACCAAGCAGAGATGGAGATTTGGCGGGGCGTTGCCGAGGGCTTGAACGCCGCCATCGTGAACCCGGCCAATGTGCTCGGAAGCGGTTTTTGGCAGGGCCGGACGAGCACCGGGCAGATTTTTCACCAAATATGGAAGGGCCTGCGCTTCCACCCGCAGGGCGGCACGGGCTTCGTGGACGTGCGGGACGTGGTGCGCTTCATGGTACAGCTCATGGAGAGCGATAGCAGCGGCGAACGCTATATCCTGAGCGCTGAAAACCTGCCTTTCAAAAAAGTGTTCGATGAAATAGCGGCGGTGCTTGGCGTGAAACCGCCTTCCATTGCCGTCACGCCTTTTATCCGTGAAACAGCGTGGCGTGTGGCTTGGCTGGCATCAAAGTTCACGGGCAAACCTGCTTTCATCACCAAACAGACGGCTCGTTCCAGTGCCCGCACTTTTTTTTACGACAACCGGAAATCACTGGCCGCCTTCCCGTTCCAATATACCCCCATTTCACAGACCATACAAGAAACTGGGGCGCAGTTTTTGCGAAGCGCAAAGCATGGTTTCGAGCCGGATGTTTTGGCGTTTTAGTGATTGGAACAGTTCCCTTTATCGCACCAATTGCGAATCCCTTGTCACCAATCACGAATCACCAATAACCACAATGGATTTTCTTGCGTAGGTTTGCCCACGTTTTTCGATAAAACAGCCTTTACACCAAGCCCGAACAGCAGAATTTACTGCAAATCAATGAATTTCAACCTTTTCTATCATATTGGCCGCTACATCCTGCTGCTCCGGCAAGCCTTCGCTAAGCCGGAGAACTGGAGCATGTACTGGAAGGAGACCATGCGCCAGATGGAGGACATCGGCATCGGCTCCTTGGTCATCGTGGCCCTGATTTCCATTTTCATGGGAGCGGTGGCAGCCGTGCAGTTCTCCTACCAGTTGGATGGCACCTTGGTGCCACAGTATTACATCGGCTACATCGTTCGGGACTTGGCCATCATCGAATCGGCACCGACCATCACTTGCTTGGTGTTGGCGGGCAAGGTCGGTTCCAACCTCGCCGCCGAACTGGGCACCATGCGCCAAAAAGAGCATATTGATGCCATGGAACTCATGGGCGTGAACACGGCTGCTTACCTTATTTTACCGAAAATCATTGCCGCAGTGGTCATGATTCCGCTGCTGGTAACGCTTTCCGCTTATGTGGCCATTATTGGGGGCTATTTGGCCACGGTGCCAACGGGCGCACTTTCCAGCGACGACTACGAGCGGGGCCTAAGGGCATTCTTCCAACCGCGCAACGTGACCATGATGTACGTGAAGGCAGTGGTATTTTCGTTCATCCTCACAACGGGTCCCATTTTTCAGGGGTATTATGTGCGGGGCGGCAATATCGAACTGGGCAAGGCCAGCACCAATGCCGTAGTGTTCAGCAATATCCTGATTTTGTTGTCGGACTATCTGATTGCGGTACTGCTTACGGGCTAACCCGATTTGCGATTTACGAATGATTAGAGCAGAAAATATCATCAAGCGGTTCGGTGAGCAGGAGGTGCTCAAGGGGGTCTCTATGGAGTTCCTGCCAGGAAAAACCAACCTCATCATCGGGCGAAGCGGGGCCGGTAAGACCGTGTTCCTTAAGATTCTCGTTGGCTTGATGGAACCGACCGATGGCAAAGTCTGGTACGATTCCGTGGATTTTTTCTCACTGAACAAAAAACAAGTGCGGGAAATAAGGCTCAAGGTGGGCATGCTATTCCAAGGTTCGGCGCTGTTCGATTCCATGAAAGTGGCCGAGAATGTTCGCTTCCCGCTCGACATGTTTTCCAACCTCACTTTGGCCGAAAAAAACCAGCGGGTGGACTGGTGCCTGGAGCGGGTGGGCCTCACCGGGGCGCACGACCAATACCCTTCTGAAAGTTCCGGCGGTATGCAAAAACGGGTGGGCATCGCCAGGGCCATCGTCATGGAGCCGAAGTACCTCTTCTGCGACGAACCCAACTCCGGCCTCGACCCTCGCACGGCCCTGCTCATTGACGAACTTATTCAAGACATCACCTACGACTACAAGATGACGACTATCATCAATACCCACGACATGAACTCGGTGATGGAAATCGGCGACAATATCGCCTACCTGCACGAAGGCCGCTTGGCTTGGGAAGGCAGTAAGGATGAGGTATTGACGAGCGAAAACGAACTGCTGCAAGGGTTCATATTTGCCTCACCTTTCTTGCAAAGATTGAGGGCGGCTGCCCTAAAAAACGGCTAAGCTTCCAATTTCTCTCCTCCTTCTCCCTGTTCAGGCGCAGCATCAACAATTGGCTGCTCTTCCGCATTGTTGCCCTCCATTATCTCGTTGGCTTCGGAACTGAAAAAGCTGCGGAAGAAGATGAGTAGGCTAAGCACCCCAACAGTGATAGCAGCATCGGCCACGTTAAAAACTGGCCGAAAAAACTGGAAATGCTCGCCCCCCCAAACCGGCATCCATTCCGGGAAAAAGCCCTCGAACATGGGGAAATAGAACATGTCCACCACCTTGCCGTGCAGGAAACTGGCATAGCCGCCGCCTTCGGGGAACATGGTGGCCACACCACCGTGATAAGGCGTTTCGGAGAAGACAAGACCGTAAAAAGCACTGTCTATGATATTGCCAATGGCACCGGCAAGAATGAGCGAAAAACTGGCAATGGTACCAAAAGAAACCTCCTTGGAGCGCAGCAAAAGCCGCAGGTAATAGAACAGGAAGCAAACCGCCACGATTCGGAAAAGGCTGAGCGCCAATTTGCCGTACTCGCCTCCGAGCGTCAGCCCAAAGGCCATTCCCTCATTTTCCACAAAGTGGATGAGCGCCCACGACTGGCCCAATATCGGCATCTCCTCCCCGTAGGCGAAATTGGTTTTTATCCAAATTTTCAGGCACTGGTCAACGACCAGTACACCAATAATAATGAGGGCTACTTTCAGTGATTTACTCAAAATGGTCATTTTTTGTGCCTGTCCCCAATGATAAAGTATTGGCCAGCGCTATTTACGAAGGGACAAAGTTCTGAATTGTTTGCGCATTGCGGAAATAAAAATAGTGGTTGCACCATTGGCACAACCACTATCTGGCTTTGGTCTTCCCGAAAAAATAAGGACTAGGAAACACCCGTGCGCTTGGCATCCATGCTGAGGGTGGCATGAGGCACCACCATCAGGCGCTCCTTCGCAATGAGCTTTCCTGTTGCACGGCAAACGCCATAAACCTTGTTTTGGATGCGGAGAAGGGCGTTCTCAAGGTGCTGGATGAGGCTGCGTTGGCGGGCAGCGAGCGCACTGATGTACTCCCGCTCCGTTGAGCCAACGGCATCGTCCAGGTTCTTGATTTTGGCGTCCTCGTTTTCGGCCAATTCGGTCAATTGGCGCAAGTAGTACCTGAGTTGAAGATGGGCAGCCTCTAATTTTTCAACAATTAAGACCCGGAATTCCTCCAACTCAGCATCGGAATACCGGGTACGGGTGTGTGTAGCAGCAATCATAGTATCAGTAAGTTGTGTAAAAAATCGGATTCGTTATATATCGAAAAAAGGAAAAATCATGTTAATCCTTGTTTTCACTGGCCTGTGCGGCAAATGTAAAACAGTCCTACGCAATAAACAAAATCATAATATCGAAAAAATCCCAATGTTGGTAAGTTTTACGAACGCCTTGCAAATGCTTGTTTCAGTGCTTGTCGGGGCGATTCAAACCGAACTATACTCAACTTTTATTTTCAATAAAAAAGGGCAACGGTTGCCCCATTGCCCTTTCCCAAATAGCCTACTCTAAGGAGCTTCTATTACAAATTCGGCTGCGGTGTCGTCCGCAAATAGTATTTGATGCGATTGTGCCCCTTTGGGAACTTGGCCGGAATGTCCTCGTCCTTGATGGCTGGCGCAATGACCACGTCCTCGCCATGTTTCCAATCCACGGGCGTAGCCACACTATAGTTGGCCGTCAGTTGCAAGCTGTCAATCACCCGCAGGATTTCGAGGAAGTTGCGGCCCGTGCTGGCGGGGTAGGTCAGCGTCATTTTCACTTTTTTGTCCGGCCCGATGACGAAGACCGTGCGCACGGTGAACTTCTCGGAGGCGTTCGGGTGAATCATGTCGTACAGTTCGGCCACCTTGCGGTCGGGGTCGGCGATGATGGGGAAGTTCATCGTCACATGTTGCGTTTCCTCGATGTCCTTCAGCCAAGACATGTGCGAGTCAAGCGGGTCAACGCTCAGTGCGATGGCCTTAACACCTCGTTTGTCGAACTCGCCCTTGAGCGCAGCCGTGCGGCCCAGCTCGGTCGTGCAAACAGGCGTAAAATCGGCGGGGTGAGAGAAAAGCAGGCCCCAGCTATCGCCCAGCCACTCGTGGAAGTGGATGGTGCCTTGTGTGGTTTCAGCGGTGAAATCGGGGGCAGTGTCGCCCAATCGGATCGTTGCCATAATTGGATGTTTTGATTAGAAATTTTATGCAAACAAAAAAGCCTTTCCGCTAACGTGGAAAGGCTTTTTGCTTGACTGTCAATGCTTTATAAAAACAGTCGCACTGCTTTGCCCTTCCACGCTACGTGGACGGACAACAACAGGTTGCTATATTTTTAAATTGGATTTCCATGCTATATAGACAGTTGCGTAGGTTGCTTTGTTCAAAGCCATCGCAAATTGTGGGGCAAAAATAACGATGATTTATGTTAATGTCAATTAATTCTACCGTTTTGATAGAATTGAATTGATTTCTCAAAAAAATCCGCCAAAATCTCCCCCGTCAACCGATTCCCGTTCACGTTCCAGTGCCAGTCTTCCTTGAAATAAAGCGGCCTTGTCGGCTCGGCCTTTGCCTTTTCGATGAAAGAAGGCACTGCGTTGATCAGCGGAATCTGCAAGCTGTCGCAAATAGCGGCAAGGTGCATCCGGGGCGCTGTCGGGTCAAATTTGCTGGCATCCAAAGTATAAGTCTTTAGAAACGTCTGCCATTCGCTGTCATACACCTCCGTTTTTTCAGGGATATAAAAAATGGCCAGTTGGCTCCCCGCTGCCGCCGTTTTTTGCCGCAGGCGCTGCAAAATGCCCGCTGTCACTTGCCACGCAACCGCCATTTCGGGCGAGTCGGCCTTTTGGTAAATGCGCCATTCGTCCGGCACAGCCTGGCCTTTGCTGGCGGCATAGCGGGCATTGTCCCTCAAGTTTTTCAGGCGTCGAACCAGTTCTGAATTGCGCAGCAGCCAATCTTTTGTCTTTGAAAAAGCCGAGCGCTCGGCCATCGTCGGTACGGGCACGTTGGTCAGTTGGAGGCTGTCGGCTTCTTGCACGAACAGCGGCTTGAAGCCCCGGTCGTAGTACCTCGCCTGGTTGTTGAACCACGGGTCGTTGGTACAGAACAGCAGCACCGTGTAGTCGGGCGAATAGCGCACGGCGTCCCGCTCGAAGCAGAGCAGTTCCTGGTCGGTAGAGTAGCCGCCCGTGCCAAAGTTGATAACCTCGATGCGGCGTTGCGGCATGGCCGCAACCAGTTTTTGCTTCAAAACCTGTGAGAAAAGGCTGTCGAAACCCACCGTGTAGCCCTCGGAAAAAGAGTCGCCGAGCACGGCGATGCGGTACTCGCCACTGTCCTTTTGCAGCGGGTACTCCGGCCCACGGATGCCCTGCGAATTGATGCTTTCCAGCACCTCGTACTCTGGCGTTTTGTGGTGGCCTTTCGTGTTGGGCGTTTTGCGCCAGCCGAGCAGCGAGTCGTATTCGCAATAGAGTTGGTGGTGGTTGAAATTCGCAGCTTTGGGGGTGACAGCACGCAGCACCAACTCGGCCAGTAGTAGGCTGACGACCGTCGAAACGGACAGTAACAGGAGGTTTTGCTTCGAAAAAATGCTTTTCATCGTTGGGCAAAGTTCGCAATTGCGGAGCAAGGCTTTTTAAAAAACAAGCTGCGATGCCATTTCCTTCGGATTTTAACTGCAATTTTGCGCCCGCAAAACCGAGCGTCACAGCCCGGTACGAGTTAACAGCAATCCTGCAACTTGCCATTTCGTTAACCAGTTTTTCAAAAAATGAAACTCCACAACAAAGTCAACAGGGACGAGTTGCGCCAGCGCCTGTTGCAAAGCAACGAACAGCGCACCACCCTTTCGTTTTACCAGTACGCCCATATCGAAGACCCCGCCCGCTTCCGCAACGAGCTGTACCTGCTGCTCGACGCAGTGGGTACTTTCGGCCGTATTTATGTGGCCAAAGAGGGGGTAAATGGCCAAATCTCGGTGCCTTCGGCCAATTTCGAGGCGTTCAAAGCGGCGCTCTATTCCGTGCCATTTCTGAATGGCATCCGCCTCAACATTGCCGTGGATGACGATGGTAAGTCGTTCTTCACCTTGGCCATCAAGGTGCGGGAGAAAATCGTGGCCGACGGCCTTGACGATGCCAGCTTCGACGTGACCAAGCGTGGCCGCCACCTCAGCGCCGCAGAGTTCAACGAAATCACCGACGACCCCGACACGCTCATCGTGGACATGCGCAACCATTACGAGAGCGAGGTCGGCCATTTCAAAGGGGCCATCCTGCCCGACGTGGCCACGTTCCGGGAGGAGCTGCCGCTGGTTGAAAAAATTTTGGAGGATAAAAAAGACCGAAACATCGTGATGTACTGCACGGGCGGCATCCGCTGCGAAAAAGCCAGCGCCTACTACCTGCACCGGGGCTTCCAGAACGTGTTCATGGTGGACGGCGGCATCATTGAGTACAGTCGCCAATGCGAGGAGCAGGGGTTGCCCAACAAGTTCGTCGGCAAGAATTTCGTCTTCGACGAGCGGCTCGGCGAGCGCATCAGCGAGGACGTGGTGGCGGTCTGCCACCAATGCGGCTCGCCCTGCGATACACATGTGAACTGCGCCAACGACGCCTGTCACTTGCTGTTCATCCAGTGCCCCAGTTGCGCAGCAAAATACCAGCACTGCTGCTCGACCAAATGCGCCGATTTCAACCAATTGCCGGAGGATGAGCGGGTTTTGCTCCGCAAAACGGAGGTGTTCAACGGCTCGAAGTTCAGCAAGGGAAGGTACAAAGCTTTCCGCCACGGCGAGGGGCTGGTCATGGAGTAAGCCAGTGGCCCGGAAACTTTCGGACAGCCCACAGCGTTAGCAAGTCGAATTTAAAAACCGAATATTTTCACCAAAAACAATATTGTTATGACTTTGGAAGAACGCATCATGGAAGACCTCAAAGAAGCCATGCGCAACAAGGACGAAGCTACCAAGCGGGGCATCAGGGCCATCAAGGCGGCCATTTTATTGGCAAATACCGATGGAAGCGGCTTGGTCGTAGAGGGCGACCGGGAAATAAAGCTCCTGCAAAAACTCGTGAAGACCCGCCGTGATTCCCTCGAAATCTACGAAGCGCAAAACAGGGAAGACCTCGCAGTTGTAGAGCGGGAGGAGATAGCTGTGATTGAGCGCTACCTGCCAAAGCAGTTGGACGAGGCAGAATTGGAAGTGATTTTAAAAGAAGTTATCGCCAAAGTTGGTGCCAATGGCCCACAAGATATGGGCAAGGTCATGGGTGCCGCCACGAAGGAACTTGCTGGCCGTGCCGATGGCAAATTGGTGTCAGCTACTGTGAAAAAGTTGCTGAGCTAAGCAGCTTTAGGGTTATGAGCGATAGTTGGTTTTTTGGCCGACCGTCGCTCATAACAACAAACTTTTTTATACTAAAACAAAATATTTTCTAGTTAAAAAAACACCACTTACCTTCGTTTTGGTTCTTTCTCAATTGAAAGACCTCGTAACCTAAATATTAACACAAGTTGGCGAAGGTTTGGGCAAAACCCATCACGCTCCGATTCCCATTCAAGCTTTCGCAACGCGCTCGCACCATTCAAAAGCTACTTTTTGCACGACCCTTTGCGGCTCAAAAACCATCCCTGAGATGCTGAATTGGCGTGAAATCCCCTTCGTGCGCCTGCTGCTACCTTTTTCGGTGGGCATCCTGCTTGCCATTTGGCTCAACCTTGAAATAAAAGGCTTGGTAGCCGT
>JADLHE010000485.1 GCA_020848965.1 Saprospiraceae bacterium | reverse complement strand
GCCATCAAAATCAACCACCTGAACTATAGCCAAACGGCTTTCGGCATATTCTGCCATGAAGAAAGCGCCGTGCCCAAGCAGAACGAGAACTTCCTGACGGAGGTGGAGGTGTTCAAGTCAAAGGATTTGATAAAGCGGACTTTGAAAAACCTGAACTGGAACCTTTCCGTGTACCGAGTGGGCAAACTGCGTTTGGTTGAACTGGACGAGGACAGCCCATTCCGTGTTGAATATCAAGAAGTTGCGCCAGCAGAATACGACAAACTCAATTATTTTGACTACCTCGGCAACAACCGTTTCCGGTTGCGCCGTGGTGGTGCGGAGGATTCGACGGGCGTAGAAATGAACTTGGGGGAGGATGTGGCCATGCCCGGCCTTCATTTCTCCGTACACCTTCGGGAGGATGTATTGGCGAAGAAGCCCAATTGCCTGCACGAAGGCGACCGTTTTGCCTTTAAAGTGAACAGTGTGGAGGCGCTCGCCAATGCTTATTCAGGGGGCAAACTGTTTGTAAAACCCGTTGAAAAAGACATTTCAATCATCAAAATCTACTTCAACCACGAGGTACCGGCAAAGGCACAAGCTTTCGTGAATGAGTTGATGAACACCTACATCGCAGAAGGACAGCAAAGCAAGGAGATGCAGACCGACTCGACGCTCGCCTTTCTCGACAACCAAATTGCCGATGTGACGGCCAAGCTGAGGGCTGCCGAGGCACAGTTGGCAGGCTTTCGCTCTGGCAACAAAGTGATTAACCTCGACCTCGAAACCGATGCGACCTTGAAGGAAATCACCCAGCTTGATATGCGCCGCATTGACCTAGACATGAAATATGCCGAGATGGAACGCCTGCAAACACCGCTTTTTACGGGCAAAAAACTGGAGGAGTTCTCGCCGAATTTTGAAGCATTGCAAGACCCCATTTTCAGGGAAACCTACCTGAAGGCGCTCAGCTTGGAGTCGCAGCGCAAAGACCTTTTGCAGAAATACAACGAAACGCACCCGTCCGTCGCCAATATTGACGAGAAGATTCGTGAAACACGCACCTTCCTCAATGAAACGCTGATTTCCACCATGGGCAATATCACGGCGAAACAAGGCGAAGTGGACCAAAACCTTGGCAAGTTGAGCAACCTCATCAAGCGCTATCCGGAAAAGGAGCGCACCTACGTGGTGTTGGAGCGGGACGTCGCCCTGAACGAGGCTATGTACAATCATCTCATGCGCAAGCGCACGGAGTTGGCCATTGGCAAATCCTCCGATTTCTACCCACATAAAATCATTGAACACGCCGAACGGCCCAAGCATATTGTTTTGCCCAATACCTCGCTATTGTATGGGCTGGCGGTGCTTTTTGCGCTGTTGGCAGGCATGGTGTTCGCCTATGTGCGCAGCTTTTTCAAGGATAAAGTGCGCAGCAAGGACGACCTCGAAGGCTTGCCCGTGCCAATGCTCGGCAATGTTTATACAAAATCAAAAAAACTGGAGCAAGACAGTTTTGCCTTGGTGTCGGGCTTGGTGGCGTCCTTGGAAAAGCTGCCAGATACCTGCATGAAGCACCAAGGCAAAATGTTGGTAACGACCTCTATGTTGCCCAGCGAGGGCAAATCATTTACGGCCACCGAACTGGCCCGTGCCTTTGCGGCGGTTGGCAAACGGGTACTCGTGATTGACATGGATGTGCGCAAGCCTACGCTCCACCTCAATTTTAAGTTGCAGAATCTGGCGGGTTACAGTGATATTTTGGAGGGCCGTGTCTATGCCTTGGATGCCATTCAGAAAACCACCGACGAAAACCTGTTCCTACTTACGGCGGGCCACTTGCAGTCGAACAATTATGCGCTGCTTTTCAGTCGCCGCTCCCTGGATTTCATCCACGATTTCCGTTGGCATTTCGATGTGGTGATAGTGGACACACCGCCGTTGGGGGTCTTTGAGGATAGCTTGCCCATTATGTCGGAAAGCACTGCCAATTTGTTCATCATTCGGGCTGGCTTTACCAAAAAACGGGTGCTGAGCCGCATCGCCAACCTCACAACCGATTTTCATGTCCCTAATCTTTATATTGTGCTAAATGGCCAAGCCGTAAGTTCAAAAGTGCCGGGCTATAAGCGCTATATGAAGAAGTATTATGGGGCAACTAGGTGATTTCTGTTTGTGTTTTGATCCAATAAATCGGCATATCCATTTTTCATGGTTTTTAAATCAATTCTTACTTCCCAAAAATCCCATGCCTTGCTGGGGCAGGCTGTGTCGTCGGGAGGTAGTTTTACCTTGGGCGTGTTGTTGGCCCGATGGCTGGGGGTGCAGGCGTTTGGCTATTATGGTATTTTATGGATGGCCATTTTGTTTTTTCTTAGCTTGCACCAGGCTTATTTTACGCAACCTTTAATGGTGTTGCTACATGGCAAAGCCGACGAACAAAAAAACGATTATCTGGAGGCATTGAGCGGATTGCAAATGATTGCCTCTGTTGTTTTGGTCTTTATGGCTTTATTGATATATGGTGTGTTTAATGCGCTTGATATAAATTTTGATTGGCTGCCTTGGCTGCCAGTTTCCGGCTTTTTGCTGGGCTTTTATTTGATACAAGATTATTTGAAAAAATATTGCTTCGCCAAGCAATTGTCCCATATCCCGGTGCTGATGGATTTGGCTTTATTTACCTTGACATTGTCAGCCATACTATGGCTCAAGTATATTGGCCAGCTTAATCTTAATCACACCTTGTTTTGTATGCTGTTTTCCTACGGCATCAGCAGCAGTATTGGGATTAAGCTTTTGGGCCAAAATCCCATTAAACACTGGAAAAGAACGCAGCTTATACAGACTGCAAAAGAACATTATCACTATTCGATTTGGCTGTTGGGCACCTCATTGGTGCAATGGTTTTCCGGCAATTTCTTCCTCGTGGCCGCTGCGGGCACGCTGGGAGCGGTGGCTGTAGGGGCGTTGCGCATGGCGCAGAACATGGTTGGTCTGTGCCACGTACTCTTCCTCGCCATGGAAAACATAGTGCCTGCCGAGGCTGCCCGACAGTTCTTTTCAAAAGGCGAAAAAGGCATGTTCGCCTATCTGATGCGGATCGGGTTATTGGGAGCTGTGCCTGTTGGCGGTTTGCTTTTGGGTTTGACCTTGGCTGCGCCTTGGCTCATCAACTGGCTCTACGGGGCTGAATATCAGTCGTTTGCGTATTTGGTGGGAGCTTACGCTATCGTGTATGCACTGGGCTATCTGCTCACCATCCAGCGCTTTGCAATGCGGGCCATGCAGTTCACCATGCCCATGTTTTTTGCTTATGCCGTCAGTGCGGCCCTGAGCGTGCTCTTGGCCAACCCAATGGTGAGGCAATGGGGCATGGGCGGTGTATTAACTGGTTTAATCGGTGCCCAATTGCTCATGGTGATAATTTATAGCCTGTTTATTTGGAAGAAAAAAATTAAATCGAATTACTGGTTTTCGAGCGCCTATTTTCCCATCATCCGTCCCAAGGGGGCGAGCAATCCAAAGTCTGAATGACCATCATCCATCTCGTACTTGGCAAGGCCAACCCCGAACGCATGAACGGGGTGAACAAAGTGGCTTACCAATTGGCCAAAACCCAATGGGAACTGGGGCACGAGGTGGTGCTATGGGGCATCGCCAACGATTTGGAACACAACTACCCGGAGCGCCCGTTCAAGACCGAGCTTTTCCAGCAAAGCGGCAATAAACTCAGGCTCGACCAGCGGTTGAGGGAGGCGGTGATGGCCCTGCCAAAAACAGCGGTGGTACACGTCCACGGTGCTTTTATCCCGGAGTTTTATTTGCTGACCAGGCTGCTGCGCAAGCAAGGGATAGGCTATGTACTCACTTCCCACGGAGCTTTTAGCAGCATTGCGATGCAAAAAAGCGGCTGGCGAAAGCGCCTCTATTTCTCCTTATTGGAAAATACGGTGGTGAACGATGCCAACGCCGTCCAACTCTTGGGCGACCTCGAATACCGTAGCTTGGATGAATTGGCGGAAATTGAGCATAAAGTGCTGATTCCCAACGGGATGGACTTGTCCGAGCTTCCCGAAATCGCTGACCGCCCCACCAACCCGGCCCTGGGTTTTGGCTTTTGCGGTCGGCTCGACATTTACTACAAGGGCCTTGATTTGTTGCTGCCGGCTTTTGCGCTTTTCCTTCAAAAAGGCCACGAGGCAAAACTCGAAATCATTGGCGACAGCCCCGACCGCCCGAAATTGGAATTGATGGCGCAGGAACTAGGCATTGCACAGCACGTGATATTCTATGGGGCAAAATTTGGCGACGAAAAATTCAGGCTGATGGCTAGGGCCGATGTGTTTGTGCATACCAGCCGCTCGGAGGGCTTCCCGATGGCGGTGCTGGAAGCGGCTGCGCTGGGTTTGCCTTGCCTGACCAGTGAAGGAACCAATATCAACCGATATATCAAGCAGTACGAAGCGGGCATTCCGATGGATGGGCCGTTGAAAGTG
Source organism: Saprospiraceae bacterium (assembly GCA_020848965.1). Taxonomy (GTDB): domain Bacteria; phylum Bacteroidota; class Bacteroidia; order Chitinophagales; family Saprospiraceae; genus UBA6168. Next base: position 2,155 of record JADLHE010000485.1, on the reverse strand, counting down.
GAACTCATTTGCGCAGCAATGGAAACTGCGGCCAAAAAATTCAAGGACGATAAATTGAGGCCGCTCGGCCTCAATGCAAGACGCATGGTTCGGGAGGCCTTCGATTGGCGGAAAATCAGTGAAGAACTGGTGGCTGTTTACGCTGGCAGTGCCAAAAAATAGCGTTGATTTTTCCCAAAAGTGGAATAATTCCCAAATTTCCAGCTTGGTAAATCCTATAGTTATGTCTTAATCAATTGATTTTCAATTAGATAGGTGATGGGCTTGTTTTTTGAACTAGTGGGTTTCCCTTACTTAAACTCGGTCTTGACATTATGGGTCTCACATTACAAAAACTCGAACAATCGCCACTTAACAGTGGGCCATTTTTTTGGCTCGCACTCATCATCGCTTTTTGCCTTAGCTTTCAACGGGCTAATGCACTCAGCTCCAACCAAGTCAGTGTCACCAACAAGTCGGGAACCCGGTTCATCCTGGATTCCAACAGCCCTTGCACTGGCCCACGGGCGGCTTATGTCGCCTACGAAATCACCAATACCACCAACGTTGTACTCACGGGCTTGAATGCAAGTTTGGGTAGCCTTTCATCGGGTTTTGCCCTGGCTGGCGGCCAAACTGCATCGCAGTCAATTGGTACTTTGGCGCCTGGTGCTTCCACGACTTTGTTCTGGTACATCAGCTATCCATGTACTGTAAGCCAAACGACGAACATCGCCATTACGGTATCGGACAGCAACCCGGGCACCCGAAGCTTCAGCTTCAATTCTACGACCCGGAACAGCGTGTCAGCTTCGGCAGGCGGCTTGCTGATCGGACGTTCCATCGGCGCTGGCCTCACTATGGGTCAAACCACCCATGTGGATGTGGAATATGATTTGGGCAATGTGCCCAATAACGGTTTTGCTTATTTCCAGCCCAGTGGCAACAGCGATTTCAACGCTGGCTGCCTAAAGCTGATTGGTTCGCAGGTGTTGCTTTCCGCCATTCCATCGGTCGTTCCGGTAGGTAGCATGAACACCTTGAATTATGTGGCATCCGCATCAGCCGGAGGTGGCAGCAACCGGGTGGTCATTCGATATACTTTCCGCATTGCTTGCAGCAGCATTACATCGGTAATGAAGCCTTATGCTGCCAGCAACAACGGCAATCAGGTAAAGCACACTTCCAACTACGGCAGTATTTTGGTCAATATACCCACCGATTTTCCACCTGCCGACCCTTGCCTCAGCGGCTCACAAGATGAATGGGCTGCCTTGCAGACCAATACCGGCATTGATGCAACGGGCGACGACTGGAGCGCCTCTTGGGGCGATTACAACAACGACGGCTATCCCGACCTCTTCATTGCCACCAACGACCCAAAACAGACCAACTCGCTGTACCGCAACAATGGCAACGGCACTTTCAGCAAAGTGACGACTGCCCCGTTCAGCACCGATGCGGCGGCGTCCATGTCCTCTTCTTGGGGTGACTACGACAACGATCGCGACCTTGACCTCTACGTGGCAAACAATATCGGTTTTGATAATTTCCTTTACCGAAACGAGGGCGGCGGCAATTTCACCAAAATCCTGAACGACCCTATCGTTAGCGACAAGGGCTATTCGCACGGCGTTAGTTGGGCGGATTATGACAATGACGGCTTCCTCGACATGTTCGTGGCCGTTTATTGGGAAACCGCTTTCAACAAGCTTTACCACAATAACGGAGACGGCACTTTCAGTGAAGTCACCAATAACCCCATTACGAACGAAGCTTCCCGCTCGGTATCGGGCGCTTGGGGCGATTACGACAACGATGGTCTGCTCGACCTCTTCGTTGCCAATACGGGTGGGCAAAACAACAGCCTTTACCACAACCTCGGTGGTGGCAAATTCGAAAGAATTACAACCGGTATCCAAGTTACTGACGGTGGTAGCAGCGTCGGTGCCAACTGGGCCGATTACAATAACGATGGCTACCTCGACCTCTTTGTGACCAATGCTGGCAATGAGCCTTGCTACCTTTATAAAAACACGGGCGGCGGCGTTTTTACAAAAATCACAACGGGAACCATTGTCACCGACCGGGGCGATGCCCACGGCAGTGCTTGGGCTGATTGGGACAACGACGGCGACCTCGACCTTTTCGTCGCAAGGGATGGCCGCAACAACAG
>JADLHE010000484.1 GCA_020848965.1 Saprospiraceae bacterium | reverse complement strand
TGGACGCCTTGGGCTATAAATGGATGATTTCCGCCCCAAACAGTTCCGGTGTCATTATTTTTGACGAAGGCGAGGACATTGCCGATGACTCAGACGACCAATGCGTGATATTGAACACCAGCAACTCGGTACTGCCCTCGAATGAAATCACCAGCATCGAGGTGGACAGAGACGGCGCCGTTTGGGTAGGCACCAAGATTGGTGCTGCCGTTTTCCAATGCGACCCCTTCAATGGCTCATGCCCCGGCAGCCGCCCATTCGTGGAGGTGGATGGCTTTGGTGGCAATCTGTTGGATGAAATCGAGGTGCGGGCCATTGCCGCCGACGGTGCTAACCGCAAATGGTTCGGCACGGGCGCTGGTGTATTCGTCATGTCGCCGGAAGGCAACGAGCAGATTGCCCATTTCACCGCCGAAAACAGCCCCCTTTTCGACAATGCCATTACCGATATTGATTTCGACGATGCAACGGGCGAAGTGTTCATCGGCACGCAGCGTGGATTGATTTCCTACCGGGGAGAAGCTACCGCAGCCAAGGCATTTCACAGCAGCGCCCTCGTCTTCCCCAACCCGGTTCGGGAAGACTACGAAGGCCCCATTGCCATCAAGGGTTTGGCCGAAGATTCGACCGTGAAAATCACGGATGTGAGCGGCCAACTTATTTATGAAACGGAAGCCTTGGGCGGGCAAGCCATCTGGAATGGCCGTGACTATAAAGGCCGTCGAGCCAACACCGGGGTATATTTGGTGTATGCCACCAATAAAAACACGACCGACCCACAAGTGGCTGTGGCGAAGATTCTGCTGGTGAAATAGACCACTTTTTTGGCGTGGTGAATTGGTACTAAATATTTTCACGCTTGAAAAAAACCAACCTAAACACTCTTCCCTTTGTCGTAGGTGGGTTACTGTTGACCTACCTCGTGTTGCGGGTCTTCGTCGTGCCGATTACGACCGATGAGTTCCTGACACTCAGGTATTTTGTCGAACAAGATTGGGTCAATGTCTTCACCTCTTTCCACCCAGACCCCGTCCATGCTTCCAATAACCATGTATTGAACTCCATCTTCTTCAAATTGTCAATTGCCATTTTTGGCGAGCGAGACTGGGCGATTCGGCTACATGTGCTGGTAGCTTTTGTTGTGTGCTATTATTATTTACTGAAGCTGTTCCAACGGCTGGAAGTGCCGCCATTAAGGATGACGTTTTATTTAGCGCTGGTTTTTCTGAACCCCTACCTGCTCGATTTTTTTGCGATAGCGAGGGGCTATGCCATCAGCATGGCTGGTTGGTCGGCGGCTACCTATTATTTTGTTTTATACCAAAAAGAAGCTTCGCTTCGCAATTTGCGCAATTTGTTCATTTGGCTTTTCGTGGCTGTTTATGCCAATTTCTCGGCGATGTACTTCGTGCTGCTTTTTGGCTTGGCGCTTGCCGTTTTTTTCTACAAGAACAGAAAGGCGGCCTTCGTCAAAAAGCAGGTTTTATGCCTATTGGCAGCCTCCTTCATTGCGGCAGCAATAATGGCGGTGCCTTTTTATCGCACCCTCATCGCCAATTCCACACATGGCGGTTCCACGTCATTTTTTACCGACACCATCGTTTCATACGTAGTGCAAAGCATACATTACAACCCACATATTCGGAAAACGGGCGTAGCGCTTTTCACCCTCAGATTTAGGGAATTATATGGTGTGCTGCTGATGCTTGTTTGGCTGACCACTTTGCTGCTAATTTCAAGAAAGCAAAAAACTAGGTTGTTGACAATAACTATAAATAGTCTTGTATATCAGTGTATAGGTATCGTTTCATTATGTTTGATATTATTCCATTTCTTCGGAGTGCCATATCCACTTACAAGAACGACCCTTTTATTCAGCTTGCCATTTATTGTTTCTTTCTTATTATCATTGGAAGTCTTGGTGCGGGATAATTATCGGTTGAATTATTTCCTTATTGCTGCAACGATGGCCGCCTTTTGGCATTTTATCGTTTGCTGCAATTTGGACAACGCCAAAGAATGGGAAAGCGAGGGCGACGCCAAACGAGTGCTTAAATACCTTGATTTAGCCCGAAAGGATAATGAACTAATTACCATATGCGTCGAAAACAGCAGGTATCATTCAATGGCTTTTTATGAACGTTCTGCGTACAAAGAAAGCATTAACGTTGAATGGTTGAACCCCTCCGTGAAGCCAATTTTTGAATACCTTTATGTGCCGCAAGACGATATAATGAAATACAGTCCGGCTTATAGGGTTGAGCAGAACTTCGAGCATGGTGTTTTATTAAAGCGGGTTGGTATCTGATACATACCGCTCCACCACCTTCCCGCAGGCCTCCTCCAGCATCTCGAATACTTTTTCAAAACCGTTGTCGTCCCAATAAGGGTCGGGCACGGCCTGATTGCGGCCCGGCGTGGCGAAGTTCATGATGAGCTGCACTTTTTCTTCCTGTTCTTTTTTGGTGGCGATGCTTAGAATGTCCCGGTAATTTTGGCTGTCCATGGCCAGCACGAGGTCGAAGCGGTCGAGGTCGTGGGGCTTGAGTTGGCGGGCACGCTGGCGGGTGATGTCAATGCCATGCTGCCGGGCCGTGGCGATGGAGCGGCGGTCGGGCAGGTCGCCTACATGCCAGCTGCCCGTGCCAGCGGAGTCCACCTGCCAGTCGAGGCCGTGCGCTTCAATCTTGCGCTGCATAATGCCCTCGGCGAGGGGCGAACGGCAAATATTGCCAAGGCATACCATCAAGATTTTCATAAAACAACTTAGTTTTCAAGGTCAAATCCTGAACTGGAACAATCCGGTCTGTGGGTTGAACAGGCGCTCCACACCCTCAATCTCAAATTTTTCCAATTTTATGGCTGTACAGCAGCCATCCTTGACTGATTTGGTCTCAAAGGTAAACGGGAAAACGCTGGATGCGTTCAGGCGAAGCTCATAGCTGGCGTTTTCAGGGCCTGTATTCCAGCCCAGTTCCCCGTCGGTAAAGGTATAGGCCGTGCTATCGGCCGATACGGTGACGAACATCGTATGCAACTTGTTGTCGGCGATGGAAAAGACCTTGACCTGTTTTGCATTGAAAGTACCGTTGGCCACCAAATCTTGTCCACTATCTTTGTCCAGCAACTGAAAACTGAACCCAGGCGGTGGCGGCGTACATTCAATATCTGCACATTTGTCGCAGCCATAGTTTGCGAGTCCAAAAGCAAGAAAGAACAGGAGCAGCGCATAATTTTTCATAAGAACGTTTTTTATTACAGTGGAAAACTTAGGCAAAAATAGCAATCCTCGCTGGCATTTCATCGTCAACCCCGCTGCGGGCGGCGGCACGGTGCGCAAGCAATGGCCCGAAATCGAGGCGGTGCTGCGCAATGCGGGCATCCAGTTCGACGCCGTTTTCACCGAAAGAAAATACCATGCCGCCGAACTGGCCGAGGCCGCCATTACCCAGGGCAACCGCCATATCGTGGCTGTGGGTGGTGATGGCACGGCGCACGAGGTCGCCAACGGCATCCTGCGCCAAACCACCTGCCCATCGGAGGAGGTCACCTTCACGCTGCTGCCCGTCGGCACTGGCAACGACTGGGTTAAAACGCACCACATCCCCAAAAACCTCAAAAAATGGGTTGCTTTTTTCCAGTCGGCAAAAACAAGCTACCAAGACGTGGGTTGGCTCAACTACCAAGCCAACGGCGTGGCGCAGAAATGCTTTTTCATCAACGTTGCGGGCCTCTCTTACGATGCCTACGTGGCCCGGCGGGCGGAGGCCTACAAGACGCAAGTTTCGAGCACCATATTCTACCTGTTCCTGATTTTCCGCTGCCTGTTTGAGTTCCGGGTACCCCGCCTCCGGGTCATTTTCGATGGAAAAACGGTGGAAAAACGGATTTACACCATCAATATCGGCATCTGCCGCTACTCCGGCGGTGGCCTGCAACTCGTGCCCCATGCCATTCCCGACGACGGCAAACTAGCGCTGACCATTGCCGGGCACCTGTCCAAGCTGGGCGTGCTGCTCGTCACCCCGTTTTTCTATTCGGGCAATATCGGCTGGCACCCGAAGGTGTCCATGCACCAAGTCGAGGATGTTATGGTGGAATCGGCTGATAATCAGCCTGTGCTCGTAGAGGCGGATGGGGAGTTTTTGGGCGAGGGGCCGGTGCGGGTGGGGGTTTTGAAGGGGAAGTTGAAGGTGATGGTGGACATGTGAGCGGGCGATTCCACGATAGTCATGCGTCGGCCCGCATTTGGTCAAGGTCTCCCTCCCATTTCACCTTGCCCCGCAGGGTGCGGATGCCCTCTTGGTTCACCATTTGAATCAAAAGTTCCAGTGCTTTTTCGACCACTTCCTTCTTTGTCTTCAAGCCGCTGAGATTCATGGCGGTCTGAATGAGTTGGTCGTTGATGACAATACTGGTAGTCCTCATTTCAAAAAGTTTAGGTTACAAAAGTCGTTGTTTTTATGGGAATTAAAAACATCGGTGGATGCAGCCAATTGGGTTGTACTAGCAGGGCTGCGGTGGCCAGTTACAAATTGGCCTAAACTGTTGAGGTTGAAGAATTTACCGTTTCCGAATAGTGTTAAGTAGCTTTAAATTGATGAAAAAGTTACCATTAGTATTAAGTTTAAGAATATTTAGTACTTTATTTGCGTTTTAAGTACACTTTATTGCATTTTTAAATTAATACTTTCATCTTTGTGAAAAAAATCATATGACATTTCATGCAGGAAAGAGACTTGGGAACACGCTACTTGAACTAAAATTGACATACAAAATAAGCCATAACGAGGTCGCTGAGTTCATGGGTATTGGATATGAAATGTTGACACGTTACCGCAAAATGGCGGCTTTCAGCCCAACGGTAATGCACAATATCCGATACCTTGAGGAAATGAATATTAGGGACAATTTCTGCTTAAACTCTAAGCATTACGAAGAAGAAAATGAAAGCCGTTGGCTGCCCTCAAAGCAGGGCAAGGATGGGAAATCGGAAATATCGAATGAAGACGTTTTGAAAGAGGTTGATAGGATAGCAACACTTTTGGAAAGGAAAATAGAGTCGGACAACCAATTTTTTGAAAAAATTTTGAAACATTTAAACCTCAAGGGCAAAGAGTAAAAATCCATTAAGTGGCATTCTTGCTATGACTCGCCTAGTGCTTTATTGGGAGAGTGTGGACTTTTTTAAGCATGTTTTTCCGTCGGTTCATCTCCGACTTTTTTTACTACCACATGAAAAAAGGGGCAAGGCCAACACCGCCCCCGCTTCGTATCCTTCTCCAACTGCTCCCGCATCATCACATTCAGCGGGTGCTCAAACGGCTGCTTAGAGAATGGCATGAAGATAATCGGCTGTGGCCCTTAGCCCATTTTTCCGCAAACGTTCCAATACCTGAAATTCATCCAAATCAGGGTTTCTTCGGTACAAAACCAGCTCCCTGAAAGCGCTTGCGGCAATCTCGTGGTTTAGGTCAATGATGTCGGTCAAAAAATCATCTGGACTTTTCGCCGACAAACCATAAGTATCCAACAATTTGGATGGGAAGTCTTTCAGGTTGTTTGTCACGATGATATTGGCGTTGGACTTTATGGCAGCGGCAAGCACATGTTTGTCCTTGGGGTCTGGCAAGTCCAAAAAATCAATGAGGACTTCATAGTCAGTGACCAATGCATCGGGGAACGCCTTGTTCGGCGCTTGAAGGCGTTTGGCTATCACTTCTTCCGGCACGTTGTGCCGCCTCATCACATCCTCCCACTCATCGAAGATATGCTTGCTCCACTTCGGTGTAAACAGCTCGTAGTGTGCAAACCAAAGCAGCATATCCCGAACCTCGAACGGAAAGATGACATTCGTGTCCAGTACGCAGGTGAACCTAATGCTATGAATCATACAGCCCGTATTCTTCGTCGCCTTGCATCATTTCGACCAGTATCTCCTTCCGCTTCTGGCGCATTTTGTTTTTATAGTTTCTCACATCTTCAAACCTGACCCTTCGGTGTTTCCCGACTTTTGTGAATGGGATTTCACCAGATTCGAGCAGGGCGACGAAGTGCGGCCTTGAGAAGCCGAGCATTTACGCCGCAGCCTGTGTGGTTAGTTCAGTGGCTACGGGAACGATGGAGATAGTCTGTC
>JADLHE010000483.1 GCA_020848965.1 Saprospiraceae bacterium | reverse complement strand
CTTGCCTGAAGTCTTTTTAGCCTTATATGAAATAGCGAAGGGTGGTAGCGAAAGCTGCCGCCCTTCGTCGTTTTTGGGATGCAATGAAAATACAAGCCCGCCACATTCATTTCATACAAATTCGTAAAATTTTGATTTTTAACTCATTGTGAAACAAATTGGCAAAATAATTGCTATTTTATACTAATATGTCGCTATGAACAACAAGAGCCTGGAACATCATCAAATACCAGCGCAAGAGGTTGTTTAGCGCCACGAAGCAGACTCATCCCACTGCCTGCCCACCCAGCCCAAGCACCTTCTGCGCTACAAAGCCGAGTGCGCTATGAGAAGGTTACCGTTCATCTTATTTGCAGTTACCACCTACACATTGGCTTTCAGCCAAGGCGATAGCTTCCAAGAAAAAGGAGGCTTTGATTTGGAAGCGCAGCACTATGTGGAGCAAGCAGAGCAGTTTTTTGAAGCCAAAGACTGGAGCCAAGCAGCCGAGTATTATGCTGCGGCCTTGGAGACCAAGCCCAAGGACACCAATCTGCTGTTCAACTATGCCCTTGCCAATTACGAGATGGAGAACTACGGCAAAACGGCCTTGACGCTGGAAAAACTCTTTGCCGAGCACCCAACCGACACTGTTGCCTACGAACTTTATGGCCACTCCCTCATCAAGCGGGGACAGGTGGAGAAAGGCATTGAATACCTTGGAATGGTGCTACAAGCCATGCCAAGCGAGGCCCGTTATGTGCATCGGGCCTTGGCCAATATCAGCATCCGCCGCACGGCCGATGCCCTTCGGGATTTCGATGCAGCGCTCCGGTTGAACCCTAACAATTTCGAAGCTTGCCTTGGGAAGGGTGTAACCCTACTGGAAATGGACCAGCCAAAACTAGCCGCAGCTTGGCTGGAAAAAGCCCTGACCGTGCAGCCGGAAGATGCTACGGCCCTGAGCAACCTCGCCATCATTGAATATCAAATGGGCGAAAAACCCGCTGCCATGCAGCATTTCCGGGAAGCATTGCAGTCGGCTCGGATGGGCGATATTTTCCTTTCAAGGGCCAAGTGCTATCTCCTCGACCACAACTACAGCGATGCCATTGCGGATGCACGTGAGGCTATGCTGCTGGATGGAGAGAACCCAGATGTCTATGCCTTCATCGGCAATGTAGAAACGGAAAAGGGCGACTATGAAGGAGCCATCGAGAGCTACGGCATTGCCATTGACATCAAGCCCGACCATGCGGCTTATTACCTCGGCAGGGCCGATGCCAGCATCCGCCATAAGCTCTACGATGAAGCCGTGAGCGACCTCTACCGGGCGCTCGACCTTGAACCTTATAATGTGGAAGCCAGGGCTTTGCTCCAAAAAGCCTACGGCCAGATTGATGCTGAAATGCTGATAGAAGAAGAGCAGTTGTCGAATCAGGACAGAAGGTAACGATAAAATCTTTGTTCAAAAATACACGGGGGTGGCGGCGAAAGCGGTCACCGCCTTTTTTATTGGTTTAACAAAGTTTTTCTACGCCAAAAGACCAGAATTAACAAGGAGTTGGTATTTTCATGCCACCAAAACAGATGGCATACTATGAAAGAAGACCTCCTGCACTTCCTGTGGCGCACCCGCCGCTTTGAGCAAACGGGGCTGCGCACCACCGAGGGCGAGCCGCTCCAAATCGTCAGTCCCGGCAACCACAATACCCACGCTGGCCCCGACTTCCTCGACGCCCGCCTGCGCATCGGCGACACGGCATGGGCGGGCAACGTGGAGATGCACCTCACCGCCAGCGAATGGCTGCGCCACGGCCACCAAACCGATGCCGCCTACGGCAACGTCATCCTGCACGTCGTATTGGAAGAAGACCAGCCCGTGCTGCGCAACGACTGTTCCCGCATCCCGTGCCTCGAAATGCGCAACCTCGTGCCGCCGGGCATCGCTGCCACCTACCAACGGCTGCTTCACAACGAGCACTGGATTCCCTGCCATAACCTCTTCCACACCGTACCCCCCATGACCCGCACCCTCTGGCTCGACCGGATGCTGGTGGAGCGCTTGGAGCAAAAAACCACGGCCATCCGCACGGCACTGGAGCGCAACGGCGGCGACTGGGAGGAGACGTTCTACCAAATACTTGCCCGCAATTTCGGCCTGAAGGTCAATGCCGAACCCTTTGAAATGCTGGCCCGCTCGCTGCCGCAGCGCATACTCGCCCGGCACAAGGAAAACCTGCTCCAACTCGAAGCGCTGCTCTTCGGCCAGTCCGGCCTGCTGCCCGACGCCACTGAGGAGGACTACCCCCTTGCCCTCAAAAAAGAATACGATTTCCTTCGGAAAAAGTACAGCCTGACGCCCCTCGAAGCCGCACAGTGGCGCTTCCTGAGGCTGCACCCCGGCAATTTCCCGACCATCCGGCTGGCGGAGTTCGCACGGCTCACGGCACAGTCGGCGCACCTGTTCAGCCGCATTTTGGAGGTGGAGAAACAGGCGGACATCGAAGCGCTTTTCACCTTGAAACTGGGCGGCTATTGGCTCACGCACTACACCTTTGGCAACGAATCGCCCCAAAAAAACAAGTCGCTGGGCAAGGAGGCCATCCGGCTTTTGACCATCAATACCATCGTGCCGTTCCTGTTCCTATATGGTAAAATGCGGGGCGAGGAAGCCCACAAGGACAAGGCCCTGCAACTGCTCGAAGCCTTGCCCCCAGAGCGCAACGCCATCCTCGACGGCTGGCAACGGCTGGGCGTGGAGCCGCCTTCGGCGTACCAAACGCAGGGGCTTTTGCAGTTGAAGAATGTATATTGCGATGCAAAAAGGTGCTTGGAGTGTGGGATTGGGGCAGCGGTATTGAAATAAAAAAGTGTAATCTTGGTTTATCATGTGCAAAATTTTACCATCATTCAATCATCACGCTAATGAAAAAATTAACCATCACATTATTTGCAACTTTGGTTTTTAACCAGCTTTTTGGGCAGGTCGAGCCGCCATCGGTTTATGGCAATTTGACCACGAAAAAACACTATGAAGTTAATTTAAGCAGAT
>JADLHE010000482.1 GCA_020848965.1 Saprospiraceae bacterium | reverse complement strand
AATGGATGTTACTCCTACCATCATATTAATGACGACAAAACTGACCGGATTAGGCCAGTAACATTTGACTATATCAAGTTTTTAGAAGAAAAAATTGACAAGCAACCAAATATTGCATTACGAAGTGTAAAAGTGGAACTTCTTGACATACTTCAACACCACCAAAGGCTTTCAAAAGAACTACAAGAATATGTAACGAAGATTAATAGTATAGCATCGAAAGGCAATTGGCTTGAGGATGAAGACTTGAAGAAAGTACATGAGTTAGGTCACATGTCTGAAACTCTCTCAGAATTTTTGTATCAAATTGAGGACTCAATATGGAACATTCTCAGGTCACTACTTGAACATTTCTCAAACGATGAAATTGGCGATGAATTCTTAAATTCTCTTTCGCCATTTATAAGCCCTTTTGATAGTATTGGAAAATCAGTTGTCAATTCCAGCAAAACTCCTACTGCTCATAAATTTAATGCCGCTATAACGATTGAGGTCAGAAACCTAATTGCTGAAAACCTTGTGAATGAAGCTATTGGCGTATTGTTGAAAAATTCAAGCTCAAAAGAACTTATTAATAAGTTAACATTGCATAAACAACAATGGACACAGCATGAAGAGAAAAAGATACTAAACTTGGCATCGTATGAAAATTTGAGAATTGAATCAAATCAGATTATAGACTGTATCCTGAAACTATTGTGACAAAGCTGTACTATCCGACTTTACGCTCACTACCAAATCCCCCCTTCTTTGCCCGCCCTCGACATAAGTAATAGTAGCCAATAGCCAAGTTCAGGTATTTCCGTTCTGCTATTCCAACCGCACCGGCTGCTCCAGCATCCCTTCCACCCGCCATTTTTCTTCGTAAACAGCGGAGTATTCGAGCATAAGCTTGGCCTTTTCATGACCGAAAAGCTTGAACAGTTTTTCGGCATCTTTGACAGCCACGGCACTGAGTAAAATAACCGATTCGCCAGCCAGGACGAGCCGCCCTTTCACAAAACCCGGTTCCGACTACCCAACAAAAATGGCAGTAAGGCCAGTATGAAAAACACAATCGCTACCCCTTCACTTGCCAGCAAATACCAAGGGTAATCGCCCAAATAGTCAAAGGCGGAGGCGGTAGGCGGCTTGCGCATCAGGTAGGCGTAGTTGGAGCCGAGCAATAGGTTGATGCAGAACAAGGCCACAACATATAGTTGAAGCAGGAGAAAAGAGCGCCAAAGGCTCTTCCAACTAGGTCGGAGGCCGAAGACGACGGTGACATAGACCGCAAAAACGACCAACCCGCCATGCACCAGCCAGTATTTAATAAAGGTATAATGCGGAAACCCCTCGAACAGGTGCGGGGTAAGAATGGCCTGCGTAGTGCCAGCTATTATCCAAAAATAGAGCACTTCGTGTACCCGATGGCTGGGCGTCCACATGAGCCAAGGCAGCGCCAAGGCCACAATATTGCACACATCGAAAGGGAGGTCGGTTTTATAGTCAAAAAGCCCCTCCCACATCCTGAACAAGACCCAAGTGACTACCGCTACGGCCATCGTCACGGCCATAATCCTCGCCAGCCTGATTTGCTGTGCCTCGGTCATTTTTTGCTTCGCAAAAAGCGATAAACCGATAGCCAATACCAGAATAATTGCAATCACAGCTAAGTGTTGCTTTCCAAACAACTGGAAATCCGTATTGGGCTGAAAAAGAAGTAGGTCACTAGGTGGCATATCGTTTTGTTTTGGCCTGCTGATTACGGCGAAGCCAGCAATTTGCGAAGCAAAACGAACTATTTTTGTGTTAAATCGGTATTGCCCTACCTTCGCACCATAATTCTGTCCAATGCCTTACCAACCACCCGACATCCGCAAAGTGAACATCATCCGCTACGTGACGCCCCTTCGGGAGGGTGGCTCGCTGCCCGCCATCGTGGAGGCGGACGATGATTTCTTGTACGTGGCAAAGTTTCGGGGGGCAGGACAAGGCACGAAGGCGCTCATCGCCGATTTGATTGGGGCAGAACTGGCCCGTGCCGCTGGCCTTAAAATGCCGGAACTGGTGCTGGCCGACCTCGACGAATCCTTCGGGCGCACCGAGCCGGACGAGGAAATACAAGACCTGCTCAAGTTCAGCACAGGCACGAACCTCGGCGTTCATTACCTATCTGGCGCCATCAGCTACGACCCCGTGGTGAACCAAGTGGAGCCGCTGATGGCTTCCAAAATCGTGTGGCTGGATGCGCTGCTCACCAATGTGGACCGCACGGCCAAAAACACGAACATGCTCATCTGGAACCGGGAACTTTGGATGATTGACTACGGGGCCTGCCTTTATTTTCACCATAGTTGGGACAATTGGGAGCAACAATCGCAGTCGGCCTTCGCCAATATCAAATCCCATGTGCTGCTGTCGCAAGCCAGCCAATTGGACGAAGCCGACGTCGTTTTGACCAAAATAATCACACCTGAACTAATCGCAACGGTATTGGCCAGCATCCCCGACGACTGGCTCAATGGGCATGGCACGCCCGATGAAATGCGCAAGGTCTATCACGAGTTCTTGACCCGGCGCATCGCCGCATCTTCCACTTTTTTAAACACAGCCAAAGATGCAAGAGCGGGAATTATTTGAATACGCCGCCATCCGGCTGGTGCCACGGGTGGAGCGGGAGGAGTTCCTGAACGTGGGGGTGATTTTGCTCTGCAAAAAGCGGAACTTCCTGCACGTGCTTTACGAAGTAAAACGGGAGCGGCTACTGGCCATTTTCCCCGAATGCGAATTGGAAGAAGTCAAAGCCCACTTGGACGCCCTCGCCCGCATCGCCGCCGCCGACCCGACCGCTGGGCCTATCGCCCAATTGGATGCTGCTGGCCGTTTCCGGTGGCTCACCGCACAGCGCAGCACGGTCATTCAAGCGTCAAAAGTGCATCCGGGGCTGTGTGCCGACCCAATGGGGATGTTGGAAAGGTTGTTTGAGCAGATGGTGGGGTGAAGCCATTACCGCACCCCGTGCATCAATTTCTTCACAAGTGGATAAAACACCACAGCCACCACGGCCACCACGATGGACACCACGCCCAACATCCCGAAATAGTAGCTGATGCCCTTTTCGTCGGCAATTTTGTCCACGTTCTCGCCGAATTTGGCAGCGCCTTTCATGCCGATGGCCACGGCCAAATACCAAATGCCGAACATCACGGCAATCATGCGGGCGGGCACGAGTTTGCTCACGTAGGAAAGGCCAACGGGGCTGATGCACAGCTCGCCCATGGTATGGAAAAGATACACGAATATCAGCCAGACCAAGCTGACCGAGGCCGTTTTTGCACCAGGCTCAATGCCATTGGCCCCAAAGGCCACGAAAGCCATTCCGATGGCCAAAAAGGTCATGCCAATGGCGTACTTGAAATTGGCGGGCGGGTTGTACTTGCTTTCCCACCATTTTGAAAACAGCGGGGCAAGGCTGATGATGAACAGGGAATTGAGGGTGGCAAACCAAGAGGCGGGGACTTCCAGCGTCTCCTCGGCGATTTGGTTTTTGAGCATCCAAATGGCAATGCCCCATACAATGACAAAGCTGCTGGCGAGAATGACATTGGCCACAGCGTATTTCTTGAAGGTCTGTTGGAACAATTTGAACAAGACCCAAGTGATGATGCCAAGCGGTATGATGGTCATCAGCGAGTTCACGATTTTGAAAGTGGTGCCAGCGCTGCCTTCGAGCACCCGGTTGGTGTAGTCCCTAGCGAAAATAGTGAGCGTGCCGGGTGCTTGCTCGAAAATGGCCCAAAAGAAGGTGACCAAAAACGCAAAGAAAGTGACGGCTATCATGCGGTCACGGGTAACGATGGAGTATTTCGTGAGGCGATAAACCAGCAGGCCCATGAACAGCGCCAAGGCCAAAAGGATGGTGAAATTATTGCCCGAAAGGCCAATCAGGTTCCAATCGAAAATGTCCACGGCGCCTTTCGTTATTTTCTTGACAGGTTCAAAAACAATCCAAAGCAGGCCAAGGATAATCATCACCACTATCAGTAGGTTCTGGACGGGGGTGAAAGGGTTCAGTTTGTCCCCGTCGTCCGTTTGGGCGGCCTGCACCACGTCTTTCTTGACGGGCTTCAAGCCGATATTGCCGAAAATATTCTGGCCCAACCAGAACTGCAAGAGGCCAAAGAACATGAAAATACCCGCCAAGCCAAAGCCCCAGCTCCAGCCTACTTTCTCGCCAAGGTAGCCACAAAGCAGGATGCCAAAGAAGGAACCAGAATTGACGCCCATATAAAAAATAGTGTAGGCGCCGTCCTTCTTT
>JADLHE010000481.1 GCA_020848965.1 Saprospiraceae bacterium | reverse complement strand
CTGCACATGGAGTTGCTGCGGGATATTGCGCAGCTAAACGTGTTGTTCACGCTGAGCTATTGGGAAGATGTGGCAGCTTTGGAGCGCTCTCGCCAATCGGAGTTGTTTCGGACTACTTGGGCCAAAACGAAGGTGCTTTTTGCAGATAGAGCACAGGCGTGGACGGTGGAGCTGGTAGAGGGGTGAGAGGGTGAGAGGAGTGAGAGAGTGAGAGATGTGAGAGAGTGAGAGGAGTGAGAGATTAACGCATGACGAAGAGGGCAATGAACTGGGATAAGAAGCCGACGAAGAATCCTGTGTAGAGTTGTTTTTCGTTGTGGGCACCGAGCAGTAGCCTTGATGTACAGACGATTCCTGCCAAGATTATTACGCCCATCAGCACAAAATTGGTGCTGATTTCATACATGCCAAGCGGCCCAAGGCTCATCGAAAATGTGTCGAAATTGAAGAAGAGTGAGTTGATGAGCGCCATGCCTACCAAGCCGCCCATTCCCGCCGCATGGGCGCTGATTTTCGTGAAATTATTGACAAAAAATGCCATGAAAAGGGCTATCGTGGAGCCAAGCATCGTGATGACGAGGGGCTTCGGGAAGAGTTTTTCCTTGAAGTTCAGGAACATCCAGATGTAGAAAACGCCCGTCAAAATGTAAGGCCCGATGCGCTCGTAGCGGTCTTCGAGCTGCATGGATTTAACCATGTTCAATGATTTCATCATGAAAACGGCGAACATGGGCATGGCAAAGGTGGAGAGGAAAACCATCAGCACCAGCTTCCACTGCTCTGCCATGTTGAAGACCCCGAACTGGTAGGGGTTGATGAGCAGCAACAGCAGCAGCATGTACGTCACCATGAGCAACGGGTGAAAAAGGACGGAAACAATCTGGGCTGTGGTGCGAAGCATTGGCTTGGTTTAAAATCGGCGGCAAAGTTCTATTTTTTGGTTGATGGTGGTCAATAAAAGTTGATAGGGCTTGACAAATGAATTAAATCAACCCTATCAACTCGTATCAACCTTTATAAACCTTATCAACCTATTTCACCCGATACCAATACTGTGTGCGGTAGAAGCCGAAGAGGTAGCCCCGCACGACGAGCGTATTGGGTTCGCCTTTTTTGAGCCACATTTTACAGGTGTACCATTTGCCGTTATTGGGGTCGAGGATTTTGCCGTCCTGTAGTTCATCATCATCCAGCACCATGTTTTCAAGTATGACCATGTTCATGATGGGCTTGTTGTGGCGGTTGCCCGTGCATTTATCACATTTGCTGTCTGCTGGGTCCTTGATCATTTTCACCACCTTGCCAAAATAGGAATTGCCGCTCTTGTAAATTTCGACGTGGCCATCGGCTTGGTTGGTTTCTTCGTTGATGGTTTTCCAAGTGCCCGTGAAAGCGGGTTGCGCCCATATTGCGCAAGCGAAGGCAAGCAAGAGGGCTGTGGTCGTGAGTTTTTTTGTCAACATAGGAATAGGTTTTTGCAAAAATAATAGGATGGATTGAAATCTGGTGCTTGTATGGTTGCGCTTTGTGCTATAGGGGCAAGTTCGAAGCCAAACGGCGCAGGGAGGGCGATTTTCTTAAAATGGGCAATCTTGAATTTGCAGCGATAACAAAAGTCATTTCGTGGCAATGACCATTTTCTTTTTTTAATTCTTTTAAGAACCTAATTTTTGCATTGAAACAAAATAAGTTTCTTTCAGGCCTTAACTAAAAATTAGAATATGGAAGCCATGACCAAACCTAAAATAGTAAACTTGGAAGCCTTCCTGCAAGGCGTTCGAGACCGTAACCCACACGAACCAGAGTTCCACCAAGCCGTTCAAGAATGGGCAAGTTGTGTAGTGCCGTTCGTCAATGAAAACCCACAATACGCAGCCCACAACCTGCTGAACCGGATGACGGAGCCAGAGCGGGTGATTATGTTCCGGGTGAGTTGGATGGATGACGAGGGCCAAGTGCAAGTCAACAAAGGCTATCGGGTGCAGTTCAACATGGCCATCGGCCCGTACAAGGGCGGCCTGCGCTTCCACCCGACCGTCAACCTCGGCATTTTGAAGTTCCTCGGCTTTGAACAGGTGTTCAAAAACAGCCTGACCACCCTGCCAATGGGCGGTGCAAAGGGCGGCTCCGACTTCGACCCCAAAGGCAAGTCCGACGCTGAAATCATGCGCTTTTGTCAGGCTTTTATGATGGAGCTTTACCACCATATCGGCCCGGACAGGGACGTGCCTGCTGGCGACATCGGCGTGGGCGCACGGGAGGTAGGCTACCTCTTTGGCATGTACAAAAAATTGCAAAACGAGCACACGGGCGTGCTCACGGGCAAGGGCCTCGAATACGGCGGCAGCCTCATCCGGCCAGAAGCCACGGGCTATGGCACGGTCTATTTCATGCAAGAAATGCTGAAGCGCAAGGGTATGAAACTGGAAGGCAAGCGCTGTCTCGTCTCCGGCTCTGGCAACGTGGCACAGTACACCGCCGAAAAATTGCTGCAACTCGGTGCCAAGGTGCTCACCCTTTCCGACTCCAACGGCACGGTCTATAGCCGTGATGGCATCACCCATGAGATGCTCGACTACGTAATGGACTTGAAAAACAACCGCAGGGGGCGTATCAAGGAGTTTGCGGAGCAATACAACCTGCTCTATTTTGAAAACGCCAAACCTTGGAACATCGCCTGCGACCTCGCCTTCCCATGCGCCACACAGAACGAGATTGACGGCAAGGATGCCGCCAACCTCGTCAAAAACGGGTGTGTGGGCGTCGCCGAAGGCGCAAACATGCCGACCAATATCGAAGGCATCGAGGTGTTCCAAAAAGCGGGCATCCTTTACGCTCCCGGCAAGGCATCCAATGCGGGCGGCGTGGCCACTTCCGGCCTCGAAATGTCGCAGAACAGCCTCCGTTACAACTGGAGCCGGGAGGAAGTGGACGACCGCCTGCACCATATCATGCAGGACATCCACGCCAAATGCGTCGAGTATGGTAAGGACGAGAACGGCCACATAGACTACGTAAAAGGTGCCAATATCGCTGGCTTCGTGAAAGTGGCGAAGGCCATGCTGGCGGAGGGCGTTGTATAAGAATAGCTTGAATCCTTTAGGAGGCGGCGGGGCAGGGTTATGCGCCTCGCCGTTTTTTTTTTGCTTGCGGTTGTTCATCCAAAAAACATCGGCGGCTGGTGGAGCCACCAGCCGCCGATGT
>JADLHE010000480.1 GCA_020848965.1 Saprospiraceae bacterium | reverse complement strand
TCAAATACCCTTTACAAATTTGCAGCGAAAACCTAGTGGCTTATTTCTTCCACCAATCATCCTCATCAAAATCCTCCCCGAACCCATAATCGTAGGGATTGCAGTTCTCGTCGTAGGGAAACAACCTCGTTTCCTTGATATGCTGCTTGATGTCTTTCACGAGGTCGGCAAGCGCCACCTACGTGTTTAGGCTCGTGACGATGTGGAGGTGGTCTTCCACGCCGTTGATACAGTACATTTCAATGCCCTGCTTTTATTGTTGCTCACTAAATGATTCGATAATTTAAAAGCCAAACACCCCCTACCAAAACCTCCCCCCTACCAACCGTTCCACCGCCAGCACGGCCAAGCAGAGCTGGTACTCGTACTGCAAGGTTTGGAGCTGCGCCTGTTCGAGGTTGCTGTGTGCCGTGAGCACGTCGGTGTTGGGGCCAACGCCGTTTTGGAAGCGGACCTCGGCGAGCCGGAGCGCCGTTTTGGCCTGCTGGATGACAGCCTCCGAATTGGCGAGCTTGGCCCGGCTGGCCTTGGCATCGGACTGCGCCTGTGCCGCCTCGCTGCGCAGGCTGGCGCTCATGCCCTCGGCAGCGGCCTTGGCGGCGTTGAGGTTCAGCTCGCTGAGGCTGAGCTGCTGGCGGTCACGTCCGCCCACATAGAGCGGGTAGTTGATGCCCACGCCCGCCCCCCAGTTGAAGCGCATTTCTTGAATATTGGGTTGGTAGGCGTTGCGGAAGCCGAGGCCGCCGTTGTAGTTCAGCGTGGGGCGCAGGTATTTACGGTTCAGGTCTATTTCCTTTTGTGCCACGCCTATTTTCGCTTGCGCAATGGCCAGTTCCAGGTTGGCCGACAGGTTGGAAGCCGTACCAACCGATTGAAAATCAAAGGTTTTTCCGCTGGGGCTGAAAGCCTCCTCGCCCGTGAGCATGGCCAGCAACGACTGTTGTTTTTCGATGCTGGAGAGCAGGTCGGTGCGGCGGTTTTGGGCATTGGCCAAGGCCACTTGGGCGTTCAACAGGTCGAGTTCGAGGGCATCGCCGAGCCTGTTTTTGGTGGATACGAGGTCTTGGTTGGCTTGCAGGGACTTGAGCAGGTCGTCCTGCGTTTCCACCGATTTTTTCAGGAAAACAAGGCCGTAATACACCTGTGCCACTTGGTAGGCAATGGCATGGCGCTGTGCTTCCAGCGTGCCCTTGCTCACTTCCGCCTCGGCAATGGCCTTTTGGATTTGCGCCTTTGTTTTGCCAAAATCAAAAATCAGCCCCGTCGTGCTCAGGCCAATATTGTAGTTGTCGTGCGGCTGGAAGCGCAGCGTTTGCTCCTGCCCCGGCGAGCCAAAACTCACCTCCGCCACCGGCCATACATACTGAAACGAAGCCTGTGAAGTCACCACGGGCAATTGCTGCCCCCTCGCCATGTCCACCTTGATGGTGGCCGACTGCGCCGCCGCTTCCAGTTCCCGAAAGCGGGGATAATAATCGAATGCTTTTTGCACCAAGGAAACCAGTTCCGGGTTGGCGGTCTGCTGCGCATTGGCGAAGCCAACGGACAAGATAAATGCGAAGAATATGCTTAGCTTTTTCATTGGACTTTGTTCAAAACTTAAAGCAGGTTTATAGGGCTTAAAATGATTTTCATTAAACATATAGCCACTTAGCGCATATAGTTTGAGGTTAAAAAAATGAAATTTTTTAAACCGCTATGTTTTCTATGTGACTATGTGTTCAATAAAATAAGTCATAAGTATTTAATTGTCTATTTTTTAATTGAGACAATAGCAGATTTTTAAACCTGACTACTCCCTCAATTTCCTAATTTCTTAATTTCCAATTTCGTCTATCAATGCGCCTCCGCCGCAGCTTTCATGGTCTCCTTGTCCACTTTTCGCTTTTCAATCAGCAAAATCATGGGCAGCGAGAGCACAAAGAACAGCGCCACCAACTGGAACGAATCGAGGTACGACAGCATCAGCGCTTGTTTTGACACAATGCCGTCGAGGTTGGCCAAGGCCAATTGCTGCGCATCAAAGGCATTCACGCCCCTGGCAATCATTCCGTTGGTCATGGCGGAAATACGCTCGTCGGTCAGCGGCTGCCCAGCCACGATATTGGCCACGAGGTCGGTGCGGTGCTGCGCCGTGCGGTTATGGATGAACGTGTTGATGACGGCGATGCCCATTGCCCCGCCAATCTGCCGGAACATGTTCGTGACGGCGATGCCCATTGGCAGTTGCTGCGGCGAAAGCGTTGAAACAGAGGAGTTTATCAGCGGGATATTGGTCATGGCCAAGGCCACGCCACGCACCATCAGCGCCGTGATGAACATCATAGGGAAGGCGTCGGCGTTGAGCCGGGCCATCATCATGCAGAAAATAAAGAACATGATATACCCAAAGAATACCAATAGGCGGGGCGGTACGCCCTTGCTGATCATTTTGCCCACCATCGGGAAAATGAACAGCGTGAAACCTGCGCCGGGTATGAGCAACATGCCCGTCATGGTCGCTGTGTAGCCCGTTATCCGCTGCGCAAACAAGGGGTACATGAACACCGTGCCGAACAGGCCAAACCCGATGACCACGATGAGGAAAGTACCGATGGCGAGGTTGCGGTTTTTGAACACCCGGAGGTCCACCACGGGGTTTCGGGTGGCGAGTTCCCGCCAGATGAACAGCCCGAAACAGATGACCGTGACGAAGGTCAGCACGGTGATGGTCGTGCTGTCGAACCAGTCCTCGGCGACGCCCCTTTCAAGCACGTATTGGAGTGGTGCCACCCAGCCCACCAGCAGGGCGATGCCGATGCCGTCCACCCTGATTTTCGAGCGTTCGATATTGATTTCGTCCGGCTTTTTTTCGATAAATGCGTTGGAAAGCAACAGTGCCAAGATGCCAAACGGGATATTGATATAAAACATCCACGACCAGTGGTAATTGTCCACGATGATGCCGCCGAGCGTTGGCCCGAAGGTAGGCCCCAACACAATGCCGATGCCAAATATGGCCGACGCCATGGGCCGTTGCTTGATTTCAAAGGAGTCGAACAAGATGCCTTGGGACACGGAAAGCAGCGCCCCGCCCCCGATGCCTTGCAAGAAACGGAAGGCCACCAACGTCTCAAGGTTTTCGGCGCTACCGCAAAAAATGGACGCCACCGTAAACACCGCAATGGACACCATGAAGTAGTTTTTCCGGCCAAAATAGCGCTGGAAAAAGCCCGTCATGGGGATGATGACCACGTTGGCAATGGCATAGCTCGTGACCACCCAGGCCACGTCCTCGATGCTGACACCAAGGTTGCCCGCCATTTCGCTCAGACCCACGTTCACGATAGACGTGTCTATCAGTTCCATGATGGCCGCCGAAATGACCGTTATGACAACGATTAATTTTTTGAAATCCACTTTGCTAATGATGAATGATAAATGTTGAAATGATGAATGACGGGTTGGCCAAGATTCATCATTTATCATTCATCATTATTTAACCTTCACTTCCACTTCCGCCGAAAGCCCTGCCCGCAATTGTCCCTTCAGGGCTTCGGGGTTGTCAATGCTGATTTTGACGGGCACCCGTTGGGTGGTTTTCACCCAGTTGCCGCTGGCGTTGTCGGCGGGCAGCAGGGCAAATTTGGCACCCGTGGCCTCCGACAGCGAAGCGATTTTGCCCGAAATGGGCGTCTTGGAATAGGCATCGAGCTTGATTTCCACGGGCTGCCCCTCTTGCAAGCGGCCGAGTTGGGTTTCCTTGAAATTGGCCACAATCCAATACTGGGTGTCGTTGACGACAGTGCAAACCGTTTGCCCCGGCTGGAGGTATTGCCCCGGTTCCATGTTTTTCTTACCGATTTTACCCTCGGTAGGCGCCGTGATGCGGGTATAGCTGAGGCGAAGTTTGGCCTGGTCGAGCTGTGCCTTTCGCACGGACATGGTCGCTTCGGCCCGGCGCTGCTGCGCAGCGATGCGCTGCAATTGTGCCTGCGCTTTTACCACCTGCGCTTGGTTGGTATTGATGCCACCGGACGAAAACGCCTTTTGGTCAATGGCCGCCTCGTAGGCTTTCACCTGTTCGTCGTAGCGGGCCTTGCTGTCGTCCATTTGGCGAGGGGTGATGGCCTTTTCGGCAAAGAGCTTCTGGTCACGCTGGTAGTCCTGAAAAGCCTTATCACGGCGAACGGCAATGACCTCGGCATTGGCGGCCACGGCCCTCACGTTGAGGTTGGCGTTGTCCACCCCGACCTTGGCGGCCCGCAGGTCGGCCTGCACGGCGGCGAGGTCGGCATGTGCCTGTTCGAGGTCGGCCTGAGCCTGGGCATGGTCGGCCTCGGCCTGCTGCACGGCTAGGCGGAACTCCGCATCGTCAATGATGGCAATGGTGTCGCCTGCTTTCACGGTGGCGTAGTCGCTGACGGAAACGGCTTGCAGGTAGCCAGCCACCCGTGCCAGCACGGGCGAGAAATGCGTTTCCACCTGCGCATTGTCCGTGGTTTCATAATGGGCGCTGTGGTCGTACCAGCGCCAAAGGAAAAAGCCGCCGACAAGTAGCACCACGGCCAGCACGATGAAACGGACAGGGCTTTTTTGCTTTTTTTGTTGTTCTTCCATTATCGAAAAAGATTTGAAATACTGCTTGCAGATAGGCCAACAAGTCAATCAAGTTGACCAAATAAGGTGCGAAGGTAGGATTGTTTCCAATTTAGTCAAACAAGTTGACTATTTTTGCATAAAATTTAATTTTCAAGCTAATTTGCGCTCCGCAAAAAGCCCTTTTAAAACTACAATGAGCCAAGCAGGAACAGGAGAGATGGAAAGAAAATTATCGCCAGAATTCTTTGAGATGTACGGCCAAATGAAGCGCCGCAACGTGTTCCGGGTCATCATCCGGTACGGGAAGTACATGGCTGCCCGTGCAGAGGCCATTGCCCATGAGCATGGTTATCCGAACTTCAAGCTGATGTACATGGGCTTTTTGGCCAATGTTGACCCGAATGGCAGCACGGCCAGCGAACTGGCCCGATGCATCCATGTGACCAAGCAGGCCATGTCGAAGATGGTGAAGGAAATTGAGCGGGAAGGCTATGTCGAGTTTCGTCCGCATGAGAACGACGGCAGGGCTTCCGTCATCCACCTGACCCCCCGTGGCGAAGACCTGCTGCGCTTGGGCGTCAAAATTTCCGAGGAATTAAAAAGCGAAATGGTGGCTGGCGTTGGAGAAGCGCATGTTGAGCATTTGATAGACACCTTGCAGACGCTGATGGAAAAGGCGGAATGGCCCAGCAATTAATAGGGTTCCCCTCCCTAAACCCTTTATTTGACCCTCAATCCGTCAATTTCAACACCTCCCCCGTCTTCGACCTAATCTGCCTGCAAAGCCCGTCGTGCTTCACCAACGATTGGCCGTAGGTCGGTATCATCTCCTTGATTTTCTGCTGCCAAGGCTTCGTCTTTATTTCCGCTGGGAAACATTTGCCCAATAAATCGAGCATGATGCTGACGGCGGTGCTGGCCCCCGGCGAAGCGCCCAACAGCGCCGCCAAGGAGCCGTCCGGGTCGGCGACGATTTCGGTGCCGAAGTTCAGCACGCCGCCCTTTTCCTCGTCCTTTTTGATGACCTGCACCCGCTGCCCCGCCGTGGCCAGTTCCCAGTCTTCCATGCGGGCTTCGGGGTAATATTGCCGCAAGGCAGCCAAACGGTCTTCCGGCGATTGGAAAACTTCTTTAATCAGGTATTTCGTGAGCGGGATATTATGCCGCCCCGCCGACAGCAGCGGCCAGATATTATGCAGCTCCACGGACAGCGGCAGGTCGAGGTACGAGCCGTTCTTGAGGAACTTCGTGCTGAAACCCGCATACGGCCCAAAAAGCAGCGCCCGCTGCCCGTCCATGATGCGGGTATCGAGGTGCGGCACGCTCATCGGCGGCGCACCCACCGACGCCTTGCCATATACCTTCGCCTCGTGCTGCGCAATGACCGCCGGATTGGTGCAGCGCAACCATTGCCCGCTCACCGGGAAGCCGCCGTAGCCTTTCGCCACGGGCAAATCCGTTTTTTCCAGCAAAGGAAAAGCCCCGCCGCCTGCGCCGATGAACACGAATTGCGCCAGCAGCTCCCGCTCCTGTTTTGTCTCCAAATCCTCTACCTGCACTCGCCAGCGGCCATCGGGCTGTTTGCAAAGGTCGTTGACTTGGTGGCCGAGGTGTACCTCCACGCCGTCGCAGGATTGCAGGTACTGCACCATGCCCTTGGTGATGGCGCCGAAGTTCACGTCCGTGCCGATGTCCATGCGGGTGGCGGCGAGGCGCTGGCCCGGCTCCCGGCCCCGCATGACGAGGGGCGCCCATTCTGCTATTTGCGCAGCGGATTCGGTGTATTCCATGTCCTCGAAAAGGGCGAAGCGGGTCATGGCCTCGTGCCGTTTTTTCAGGAAGGCGACGTTCTCCTCGCCCCACACGAAGCTGATATGCGGGATGTCGTTGATGAACGAATGCACGTTGGGCAGCTCGTTTTGCTGCCGCAAATAGGCCCACAACTGCTTCGACACTTCGAAGGCGGCGCTGATGGAAAGGGCTTTTTCGATGTCCACCGAGCCGTCCTTGCGCTCCGGGGTGTAGTTGAGTTCGCAGTAGGCAGCGTGGCCGGTTCCGGCATTGTTCCAAGCGTCGGAGCTTTCGGCGGCGATGCTGTCCATGCGCTCGAAAAGGGAAATGCGGGCGTCGGGCATCAGTTTTTTCAATAGTACGCCAAGGGTGGCGCTCATGATGCCTGCGCCGATGAGGACGATTTCGTTGCGGGAAGCGGTGGAGGGCTTGGTCATTTTTTTACATCATAAAAGGCTGCCATTGGCAAATGTTCATTGCAACGGTAGCCGAAATACGAGTGCAAAGCTGAAAAATATCCTTGAGGTGGCAGCACCTCAATTTTTCCGTAACAACTTGACGCCCTTCACAAGCAAAGGCGGCAATAAGCCGTTGGCCAAGTTGACGGCTGCGTTGAAAGCGGTCATCTGGGCACTGTCCTGCCCCTTTCTGGCGGCAAAAGTGGTGGTGATGCGCTGCCGATTGGCTTCGCTCACCTCATTGCTGGGGCGGCCATTGGTGTAGTAATAGAGCGCCAATGATTTGCGGCTGCGGCCGGGAGGGCAAGCCAGTGGCTCTGGGTGCCCATGCCAAGAATAGTCAGTGGTGGAGAAAACCGCCATGCGATTGAAAAGAGGGGCGATGCGTGTCACGCAGTGGCTCATATCTTTTTCCCAAAGTTCAAAATGACCGCCCCAGCTTTCGTCCCAGTCTTCATTGAGATAGACAAGCACATTCACACGGCGGTCGAGCCCTGTTGTTTTATGTTTGTGGAAATCCACATGTACTTTCAGAAATCCGCCAGGCATGATTTGATGGCAGCCGCCACCTTCAAAATAGGGGTCGGGCAGGAGCGTTTCCTTGATACCTGTGAGGGTTTGCAAGAATTCCAGAAAGGGTTGCGAATTGAGGAAGTGCATGAACTCCCTTGTGACTGGGCCGAACTTATGTTCACCTTTGGAAGCGTGCTTTACTTCATTTGGATTGGCGTAACTAACCTGAAATTTGTCGGCATTGCCCAGTTCTGGAAACTCGTCCAAGACTTTTTTCAGGGCGTCCTTGTTGAAAAAATCGTCGAACCAGCCAGCGGCAAATGGTTTGGCATTTTTGTAATTCTCTCGGCGTAGAATACCAAGCTCTACTAACTCGTGATTAGAGATGTTTAGAAATTGCATGTTGGATAGCGTTTAGGTTTATGTAAAACTGATGAGAAATGAGAGCCTTGAAAGCCGCCCTTGAAATTTAGCATAATTCATAGCGGTTTTCGAAAGAGCTATTTACCACAATGACGATAAATCGTGTATGAGCGTTGGGGGCTGGCCTGCAAATTTGTAACGCAATATTCATTTTAGTGGGATATGAACAAGTAATTTTTAAACAAATTCAACCCTTCCTTCAAACCAGATAAAAAGAACAGCCGCTACCTTGTGCGCAGAAACAAAACAAATCACTCATGCGCCAACTTTTCGCCCTTTTCCTTTGCCTCATGGCCACTGCGCTCTTTGCGCAAGCACCGCATCCACACGTCCACGACCGCAGCATCCATTTCCCCGACGTGAACGGCTACCGCTCGCTCGTCTGTGATTTCCACCAGCACACGGTCTTCAGCGATGGCAGCGTCTTCCCCGACATCCGGGTGCAGGAGGCGCTTCGGGACAGCCTCGACGCCATTTCGCTCACCGAGCACCTGGAGTACCAGCCCCACAAAGAGGACATCCCGCACCCCGACCGCAACCGCTCCAACGCCATTGCGGAGCAAGCTGCAAAACCGTACAACCTCATCGTCATCAACGGTTCGGAAATCACCCGTGAGATGCCACCGGGCCACAACAACGCCCTTTTCCTCTCCGATGCGAACAAATTGCTCAAAGACGACCCGCTCGAAGCTTTCAAGGAGGCGCAGCGGCAAGGCGCTTTCGTGTTCTGGAACCACCCGAACTGGGTCGCCCAGACGAAGGATGGCATTGCGAAGCTGACCGATATGCACCGCCAACTCATTGCCAATAAGCAGTTGCACGGCATCGAGGTGGTGAACGAAACGACCTATTCCGACGAGGCCCTGCAAATCGCACTCGACAATGGCCTTACCCTCATGGGCACTTCCGATATTCACGGCTTGATTGATTGGACCTACAAAATACCCGAAGGCGGCCACCGCCCCGTGACGCTCGTTTTCGCCAAGGAGCGCACGGCTGATGCCATCAAGGAAGCTCTTTTTGAGCGCCGTACCGCTGTTTGGCACAACAATACGCTCATTGCCAGGGAGCGGGAAATGATGCCGCTGCTGGCCGCCTGCATCAAGGTGGAAAAGGCGAGCTATATCGGCCCGTCAAGCGTTTGCGAAGTGTTGCTCCGCAACGAAAGCGACGCCGAGTTCTTGCTGTTCAGCACCAGCGAATACACGCTGCACGAGCACGCCGATATGGTAGTGCTCAATCCGAATGGAACCACGAAGATTCAAGTAAAAACAAAGGAGCAATTGCCCGTTTTCAACCTCAGCTTCGATGTGCTGAACTGCGTGACCGCCCCGAAAAAGCACCCGCAATTGCAGTTGAGTGTGAGGTTGTGAAAAATGGGGAGGGTACCGCCCTCTGAAGGGGGATTTGAAATTAATAGCAGTCCCTTTCGAGAGGAGGGGTTATCAAAACCCGGTGTTCTGGTACGCCGGGGTTTGATA
>JADLHE010000479.1 GCA_020848965.1 Saprospiraceae bacterium | reverse complement strand
GTGATGCTCACTACAATATCAGCTTTGCTTTTCTACAAAAAGAAGACACTGATAACGCACTAAAACACCTTGATACGGCACTCCAGCAGCAATTGCTCGTGTTAGATGATTTTCATGTGGACATAGCTTACACACTATATGCAACTGCTGTTGCCCTTTTTAAAGCGCACCGCTTTGAAGATGCTATCAGCTATTATCAGAGAGCACTTGACGCAGCTAAATACGAAGGAATGGCCACAATAGATAAGTTAGAAGACGCAAAGGTTATTATGGATATATTTAAAATGGAAAGCCAATGCTATATGGGTTATCATCGAAATTATAACAACATAAAATATTTAGGATTAGCCCAAGAAACTGCTGAAAATTCTGTTGAAATTTTGAAAAAAATGATAGTTGACAAACAAGACGAATTAGGCAGAAAACTCCTAAAAGAAGAAAGTATCTCTGTTTATGAGGCAGGTATAAATGCCTATTTTGTACAAGAACTCTCCTCCAAATCGAACTTGAACCAATCCAATTGCTTTCACTTTTCTGAATTGTCAAAATCTTTGGCTTTACATCAAAACATGAAAGAGGCAGAAGCATTGTATTTTTCAAACGTCCCCAAGGATATTATTGAAATCGAGCAACAGTTGCGTTTGAATATAGCAGATATGGATAAGCAACAGCAGCAGTTTTTAGGAGCCGGCCTCCCCGAAACCGACACCACCGTCCTCAAAATATCCTCCCATCTTTTCGACCTCCACCAAAAATACGACTCACTGAAACTGCGGCTCGAAAAAGAATACCCCACCTACTACCGCCTAAAATACGACCTCTCCACCGCCTCCCTCCCCTACGTGCAGGACACCCTGCTCCAGCCCAACCAGACCCTCCTCGAATACTTCACCGGGGACAGCAGCACCTTCGTCTTTTTGGTGAAAAAGGACGACTACCAAGTGCTGGAAGTCAAGACCGAGCGGCCGCTGAAGGAGTGGGTCGGGCAGTTGCAGGAAGGGCTGTACGGCTACCATACCCTTCCGCCCGGCAAGCAGACGGAGGCCGCCTACCAGCTTTCCCTCAAAAAATACACAGAGGCCAGCCGTTTCCTGTACGAAAAGCTCGTCGCACCACTCAAGGAAAAGCTCACCGGGGAGGTCATCATCGTGCCGGACGGGGTGCTGAACAGCGTGCCCTTCGAGGCATTGCTGGCCGAGCAGCCCGGAAACCTCGCCCGCCCGCACGAGTGGCACTACCTGCTCAACGACCACGACATCAGCTACTGCTACTCGGCCACGCTGCTTCGGGAAATGCAGCAACGGCAGCACCGCCAGCAGCCAAAGGACGAACTCTTGGCCTTCGCCCCCTATTTCGATGGCGACACCAGCCTGCTGGCCGGGCTGTTCCAGTTCGACGAAACCATGCGGAAGGACCTCCAGCCCCTGCCGTACAGCGGAGAGGAGGCATTCGGCGCTAAAAAACTGATGAGCGGGAAAGCCGTCGTAGGCAAGGAAGCCACAGAGGACGAGTTCAGCAAAATGGCGGGTGACTATCGCTTCCTGCACCTCGCCACCCACGGGCAGGCCAACCGCTCGGCGGGCGACTATTCCTTCCTGGCGTTCAGCGAGGTAAAGGACAGCCTCGAAAACGAACTGCTCTATGTTCGGGACATCTACAACCTCTCCCTCAACGCCGACCTCGTCACACTGTCCGCCTGCGAGACGGGCACGGGGCAGTTGCAGCAGGGGGAGGGCATCATCTCGCTCGCCCGTGCATTCGCTTATGCGGGTGCGAAGAGCATCGTCACCACCCTCTGGAGCGTCGGCGATCGCCACTCGAAGGACCTGATGCTGGCGTTTTACAAAAAGCTAAAAAAGGGCCTCCCAAAAGACGGGGCGCTGCGCCAAGCAAAGCTGGAATTTATCGTTAAAAACAAGGGGCAGATAGCCCACCCGTTCCATTGGGCAGGGTTCATTGGCATCGGGGACATGGCGGCAGTGCGCTGAAGGGGGCGCTACCTACTCCCATCCAACCGCACCGTCACCTCCTGTTCTTTATCCTCCCTCAAAACCTTAACTTTCACATTGTCACCGGCCTTGAATTTTTCCAAAATCAAAATCAGGTCGTTGCTCGACTCCACCTTCTCACCGTTGATGCCAATGATGGCGTCGCCAAGGCGGATACGGCCCGTGCGGTCACGGTAAGTAGGCTGTAGGCCAGCCCTTTCGGCGGCGCTGCCTTCGGCAACATGGGTGATGAGTGCCCCTTTCATGCCAAGTCGTTGGGTGGTTTGGGCATTGGCGAGTTCGATGCCAAGGGTCGGGCGGTTCACCTTGCCGTACTGGATAAGGTCGGGAACCACCCATTTCACCACGTCAACGGGGATGGAAAAGCCGATGCCCGCCGAAGCACCGCTGGGGCTATAGATGGCCGTGTTCACCCCAATCAGTTCGCCGCTGGAATTGAGCAGCGGGCCACCGGAGTTGCCGGGGTTGATGGCAGCGTCGGACTGTATCACGTCCCGGATGGGGATGCCGCTCACCGATTTTATCTCCCGCCCAAGGGCCGAAATGATGCCCGTGGTCAGCGTCTGGTCGAGGCCGAAGGGGTTGCCGATGGCCAGTACTGACTGCCCAACCAGCAGGTTGTCGGAGCTGCCGACAGGAATGGGCTTCAGTGCCGATTTTGGAGCAGTTATTTTCAACACGGCCAAGTCTTTTTCGGGAGCGGCGCCTACGAGTTCTGCGTCCCAAGTGGTACGGTCGGCAAGGGTCACTTGGGCCTTATCGGCGTCCTGGATGACGTGGTAATTGGTGATGACGTGGCCTTCCCGGTCCCAGACGAAGCCGGAGCCGCTGCCCTGCGGGATTTCCATGACGTTACTGGTCCAGTAGTCCTGCCGCAACTTGGAAGTGGTGATGAACGCCACCGATGGTGCGGAGGCTTCAAAAAGACGGATGGTGGCCTTTTCGCCTTCGTTGAGGCCGGGGGGCATGGCGGCAGGTGTGCTGTTTTCCTCGTCATTCACGTTGCGGGGCGTGCCAGTTTCGTCCGCACTGGTTTGCGGAGCGATGTTCAGGTTGTGCTTGGTGTTCCATGCCGAGCCGATGAAAAAGCCGCCGATGAGCAGGCCAGCCCAGAGGATGAAACGGAAGATGGATGAGCCTTTCATTTACCTTTTGTTTTTAGTGCAAAATTAGGGATAGGATAGATTGTTGGATAGCTTGATTGTTGAATTGTTTTTGGGAGGAGCTTCGACATTCAAGCAGTTTTCAGCACCAAAAAACGCATCAGCCCGGCAGCTTGTTTTCAGGCTTTCGATGAAAATAGCTGTTCTTTGGATGAATTTGGAATGCTGATGGGAACTTGCTTACTTTGTTCTGGTTTTAAAAGAAAAAAATCATGGGACAACAGATTGAACCAGTATTTGAAGAAGTTTACAGCAATCTTGACAAAGAGAGCAGGGAGAGCCTGCTGCTTTACGCTGAATTTCTATTAATGCTCCAAAGGAAAAAGGAACCTTCAACGAATCCAGAAAAAAAGAAAAAGAAAGCTTTTTTGTCAGGGTTGGCGCACATACCTATTCCTGTTGACAATGTAAATATTGATAGAGCAGATATTTATGGCGATCGTTTCTGACTCAAAGATTTTTGTTGACACTAATATTCTATACTACCTAAACGACTTGACTTCAGCGTTTGGGCAGCTTTCTTTTGCAAGGTTGAATGAACTAAGAGAAAACAACAACAGGTTGTTCATCAGTGACCAAATCATAAGAGAGTTCTCTCATGTAACACTTCGCCATGCTATTTACAATAAACATAATCTGCAGGAAAGCATCAGTAAAGTAATCCAAACCATCACCGAATTTTATGAGAGTTTCGAAGTGTTATATGGCACCGAAATAACGATGACGTATTGGGTAAAACTCCTCCCGTCCCTTACCACCAACAAAGACGTCTTTGATTTCAACATCGCCGCAACTTTGCGCAGCAACAATATCCAACACATACTCACGCACAACTCCAACGATTTCTCAAAATTTTCAGGCTGGTTAACGATATTGCCCCTTTTTCAGGAGCAAAGCAAAAAGCAATAAGGCTAAAACAATGGCGATTTAAATGCAAACATTTGATTATCAACGCCTTAAAACTTCTTCCTTTCTCCCATTTACACTATTTCTTTTTTATCGTTGAACCCAATCCTCTACATCCTTTATTACTTCTTCAAGTACCTGGTGCGATTCACCACGTGGGTGTATTATGCCAAAATCAGCATCACCGGCGAGCCACATCACCGTAGCCGCAACCCCTGTATCCTCGTCAGCAACCACCCCAGCACCATGCTCGACCCGCTGAACGTGGCCATCAGGGTCAATGCCGAAATCAAGTTCTTAGCCAATGCCAGCCTCTTCCGAAATCCCATAGCAAGCTGGTTGCTCCGCAAGCTCTACTGCATACCCGTGGAGCGCTACCAAGATACCGGGGGCAAGCCCCTTGACAACGCTGCCAGCTTTGAGCAAGCAACAAAGCACTTGGCCGGAAACGGGTGCCTGTACGTTGCCCCAGAGGGCAGCAGCTTCGTGGAGCGGCGGCTGCGCAAAATCAAG
The DNA here is from genome assembly GCA_020848965.1 of Saprospiraceae bacterium. Taxonomy (GTDB): domain Bacteria; phylum Bacteroidota; class Bacteroidia; order Chitinophagales; family Saprospiraceae; genus UBA6168. The sequence continues at coordinate 1,359 of JADLHE010000479.1, read as the reverse complement.
ACCGGCACTGCCCGCATCGCCTTTGATGCCGAAAAACGAAACAACTGGCAGCTCGGCCTCACCATTCTCCCCGTCGGGCTGAACTACACCGACCCCACCAAGTTCCGCAGCGAACTCTTGACGGTGTTCGGCAAACCCATCCGGGTGGCCGATTTTCGAGAACTGCACGAGGCCGACCCCATGAATGCGGTCTATTGCCTGACGGAAGCCATTGGCGAGCATATTGGCGAGCTGATAATTGACTGCGAGGACGGCCACCAAGACCAACTGCTGCAACGTTTAGAACTGGTCCTCCAAAATGAAAAACAGCTTGCGCCCACAGCCCAGCTCCACCGTTCGAGGTCGCTTCTGGTGAAGCTAAAGCTTTGGAAAGAAAGGGACAGCAGCTCCTACGAAGCATTCCAGCAACGTGTTTTTGCCTATTTCGAAAAAATCAAGTCGTTGAAAATCAGTGACTTACAAGTTTCCCAAGCCGAAGTCTCGGTGGCTACCCCGTTGGCACTAGCCGCCACCGTTCCGCTCTTCCTCGCAGGCTGGCTATCACATATCCTACCCTGCTTTTTTACGAAAAAAATCACCGACTCCCTGAATGCAGATGACCATTGGGTGCCCACCTACAAGTTCACGGCGGGGGTGGTGCTGTACCCGGTTTTCATCGGTTTGCAGGCCTGGCTAGTGGGCCTTTTGGCCGCCCATTTTGGGTTTTCACCTTCGGTAAAATGGGCGTACCTGCTCGCCATCATCCCCCTCGGCCTCGTGGCGGAGTGGTGGCTAAAGACGGGCAAGCGTTGGCTGCAAGGACGACGGGCAGCGGTATTGCGTAGCAACGGTAAGGCTGAGTGGGGAGAAATAATCGCTCAACGACAGCGAATCATCCAACACATGGAGGTGCAAGCCGCCCACTGACCCCCACCGAAATCCGAAACAGAAAATGCTCATCGCCTTCGTCATACTATACCTGCTCGGCACCCTGCTCATCGGTTTTTGGGCAGCCCGGCGGGTGAAGAACGCTTCGGACTTTGCCGTTGCTGGCCGAAAACTGCCGCTCCTAATTGCTGGCTCGGCCCTGTTTGCCACGTGGTTCGGCTCCGAAACGGTGATGGGCGCCCCTGCCGAGTTCGTGGATGGCGGGCTTTTGAGCGTGATGGAAGACCCCTTTGGTGCCGCACTTTGCTTGATTTTGGTAGGGGCTTTGGTGGCAAGGCCGCTCTACCGCCTGAACATCCTCACCTTCAACGATTACTACCGGATGCGCTATGGGCGAGCAGTTGAGATTGCCTCTGCCGTGGCACTCGTCCCCTCTTTCCTAGGCTGGATCGCTGCGCAAATGATGGCAATGGCCATTCTGCTGCAAGTACT
>JADLHE010000478.1 GCA_020848965.1 Saprospiraceae bacterium | reverse complement strand
ATGTGCGATAGGTTCTTCAACGCCAAGGTTTCTGTCGTATTTTTAATGACCAAGCTATCGGCGGTCTTGAAATTCTCGGCTCCATAAAACGAGATATTCACCGTGGCGGAATCTTCGCTGATGTCTTTTTGCCGAAAGGTGACGTCCAATTTTAGTACCTCTTTGTTGTCGGCAGTGAATTCAAGTGGCTTGATAAAATATTGGGTGCCGTCTGTGCCCACATAAAAGGTTTCAAAAAGCCGTTTGCCTGATTTAACACCACCCGGTTTCAGGCTAAAGCACGACAACAGCGGTATGAATAGCAGGAGCAGCAGCCTAAAATTAAGCGGGAAAAATATATACTTGATTTTATTGGTCATTTTGATTTTGTTGTTTGCGATTGTCGCATTAATGCTTCACCAGCCTCGCAGCCAGCGCCGATGTCTTCATCAAATTATCAGGGAGCGTGGCCGCCTTTGATTCCAGCATGATAAAAACCAGCGAGTTGTCCGCATTTTTAAAGGCACATTTGCAATGGTAGCCACTGTTTTTTTCAATCAAACAACATTGGGCACCATTGCACTCAACGGAAGTACCCTCCGCATTGGCCTGTTGTTGGTAAGCAGCAGCAATTTCTTCGAGGGATGTGTTGTAGGGCACTCCAACGAACATATCATAGTCTTTATGGGAAATATACCGAAATAAAGGAACCTGGAAATTGCTGTTTTTTTGCGCTTCAGCATAGCGTTTGCTGATTGTTTCATCAATCTCAGCGACCGATTCACCTGCCTTCAAGCTCAGTGCGTATCCGTTGAACAATTGGATTTCATTCGGATTTTCTTTAGTACCACACCCCACCAATAAAAACAAAAAAAAGACGAGGATTTTGTTGTTCATAGCGCCAAAATGCGTAAGGTACATGGTGGCATTTTCGAGCTGCCACCATGTACGCCTTACTGTTATTCGCCAGTTACGATGGTTTCGTAAGTTATAACGATATTAAGGACGTTGGAGTACTTAATATCCACTGTGGAAATCTTGGTAATACCACCGTTCTTAGCCGCTGAGCGGATGCTTGCGTCTTGGTCAAAGAAAAGAACGCCGAGGTAGCCTGTTGCTTTGGCGGTTCCTACTTTGCTACCAACTGGGTTGCTAGTTGCGTTCACAGGCATTGTAACAGCACAGCTGCTGATCATGGCGGCGAACAAAGTCAAGATGGCGAATTTTTGAATAAATTGGCGCATAATTAATTAAGGTTTAATGAAAAATGAAGATTGTAGTTACTGACAAATTTGGTTTATAGCACCGCTTAAAGATATAGGCTACGGCTCCTGTTTGGAGCCTGAAACTTTTCAGTCACGGCAAAAGTGCCATTTTATCCGATAGCCACAAGCATTGCAAGCCTCTTTTTCGACATAATTTTTCTCACCGAGTGCTCATTGCCACTCAAACTTCCACCTTGCGAATGCCTCCATCGCCTCGTATTCGGCCAAGCCTAGGCTGCGGTAAAGGGCGGCCGTGTCGGCATTGCGTTCCTTGGCCCGCTGCCAGAACTCCCGCTCGTCTTCGCCGGGGAAAGGGGCACTGTCCTTCTGCGATTGGTGCATGAAAATTGCCCTTTGCTTACGTGCCACTTGGTCTGGCGACATGGGCACGGCCATGTCAATTTCATGGATGGGGAACTCGTGCCAAGCGCCACGGTAGAGCCAGAGCCAGCAATCCTTCATCCATTTTTTGTCCCGCAGCTTTTCAAAAGCTGCGAAAATAGCATTGAGGCAGACCCTGTGCGTGCCGTGTGGGTCGGCGAGGTCGCCAGCGGCATAGACTTGGTGGGGCTGCACCTTTTCTATCAAATCGGCCACTACATCAATATCGGCTTCGGTGATGTCGCCCTTGCGCACCTTACCCGTTTCGTAGAAAGGCATGTCGAGGAAGTGGATTTTATCGTCCGTCAGACCACTGTAACGTGCCCCAGCCCTTGCCTCGCCCCTGCGTATCAGTCCCTTAATGGCCCGCACTTCTGGGATGTCCGGGTCACCTTGTTGCTTGTTTTTCAGGAATTTAAGTATTTTTTTATACCGCTTTTCGGTATCAGCATCCGTAATTCCTTGGTGCTCGCTGAACTCCAGCATGAACTCCGCAAAGCGGCGGGCATCATGGTCGTGCACGGCAATATTGCCACTCGTCTGGTAGGCCACGTGTACTTCATGGCCTTGGTCAACGAGGCGCATGAAGGTGCCGCCCATCGAAATCACATCGTCGTCTGGGTGCGGCGAGAAGATGATGCAGCGCTTTTTGACAGGCGTTGACCTTTCAGGGCGTGTGCTGTCATCGGAGCCGGGCTTGCCGCCGGGCCAACCCGTGATGGTGCGCTGCAATCGGTTGAAGATGCGGATATTGAGGTCGTAGGCACCATTGGCTTCGAGCATGAGTTCGCTGAGGCCGTGCTCATTGTAGTCCTCGTTGGTCAGCTTGAGGATGGGCTTGCCCGTTTGCTGGCTGAGCCAAGTGACGGCTTGGCAGGCCAGTTCGTCCGTCCAATTGCACACGCCACAGAGCCACGGGGCGCTTATGCGGGAGAGCTGTTCGGCAGCAGCCTTGTCGAGGATGATTTTTACGTTCGGGTGCTTTTGCAGGAAGGTGGCAGGCACCACCGTCGAAATCTCTCCTTCCAACGCCTTCATGATGGTGGGCGCCTTGTGTTGGCCCCAGGCCAAGAGATAGACCGTGCGGGATTTCATGATGCTGGCAACGCCCATGGTGATGGCCCTCGTTGGCACGGCTTCCTCCGAGCCAAAGTCCTTGATGGCATCTCGGCGGGTGAGGCCGTCGAGGCGCACCATGCGGGTATGCGAGTTTTCCCAAGAGCCGGGTTCGTTAAAGCCGACGTGGCCCGTACGGCCGATGCCGAGCAGTTGGATGTCGATGCCGCCGTGCAGGTCTATCTGCTTTTCGTACCATTCGCAATAGTCCTGCACTTTTTCCATCGGAACCGTGCCGTCGGGGATGTGGATGTTTTCCTTCGGAACGTCCACATGGTCGAACAAATGCTCGTGCATGAAATGCCAGTAGCTCTGCACCGCCTCCTTGGTCATGGGGTAATACTCGTCGAGATTGAAGGTGACGACGTTGTAAAAGCTCAGGTTTTCTTCTTGGTGCAGCCGCACCAACTCCCTGTACACCTGTATGGGCGAAGACCCCGTGGCAAGGCCGAGCACGATTTTCTCCCCGTCTTGTTGCTTTTGGCGGATGGCCAAGGCGATGCTCCGGGCGACGTGCACAGAAGCGTCCCGGCTGTCCTCCCAAATCTTGACGGGCATTTTCTCGAAGGTCTTGAACTGGAATCGGAGGGTTGGTTGCGCAGCAGCAGAAGATAACATAATGGCTAAGATTGTTTTGTAGTTGGTGAAATCGTCACATAATACGAGGGACGAAGTTACTGCTTTACGGTAATTGGTAGTTGGCAGTTGCCTTTAGAAAAAATGAGGAGCGGCAAAAGCGTGCCGCCAGTAAGCAGTGCCCATGCGCATCTATCTGTTTTCTTAAAAATGGGGTGACATATCAGCCATTGAGCTTCTTCACCATTTTTTGAAGTTCCTCCAAGGTTGTTTCCTGAAGCTCGAAAGATATAGGCAATTTGTCGGTCACTATTTCCTTTATGCAAAGGAACGGTGCCCCATTCTCGTACTTTAAGGCAACGAACCAAGCCTTTTCGCCTTTGGGTATTTTTGAAATGAAGTACGTCCCGTTTAT
>JADLHE010000477.1 GCA_020848965.1 Saprospiraceae bacterium | reverse complement strand
GCCCCAGATATGCCCTACCCCTGCCCGGATATGAGCAAGCTGTTCTACGCATCCGATTTGGCGCAATGCTTTATTGATGGTTGTATTGGTGACCTTACAAGAGCATCCGACGCTCCCGACATGGACTTCTTGGCGCTGGACAGGGAAATCGTTGGGCTGCTGTCCAATGAACCAGCGGGTGGCAATTCAAATAATTCCTTGGAAGATAATAGCTATGTAAAAAGCTGCGACTTTGGCATTGGAGACAATAAATACCGCTTCGAGGGCTACCTCGTCTATCAATTGGCGGAGCCAGATTCACGGCTCGATAGCCTCAACGACCCCAAACACGCTCGATTGGTATTCCGAACGGATATTAAAAACGGAGTTAAAAGCGTCTATAATTGGAATTTAATAAATACGCCCGCTGGCAATTTTTACCAACCGGAACTAAAAGTGGAGGGCAGCGACCAAGGTCTCCAACACAGTTTCAAGCTCACTGAGGATGCATTTGCCGAAGGCGACGATAAACGGCTTATCAACCATAAAACCTACTGCTTTACCGTTTTGGCTTATGATTACAACCAGTTCTTGCCATTCGACCCGACGACGCTCATGGGACAAAAAACGGAGTACATGCAGAGCCATCAAAACGTTAAGGTCTATTGTGCAACGCCCCGCCCCATCCTCGACCAAACACTCAATGCCGCCTACGGCGATGACCTCGCCATTACCCGCATAGAAGGCGTGGGCGTCGGCGGTAATTTTGTGGACATGGACGATGCCAGCTTGCAGCGCATCCTCGACGGCAGTTTCACGGGCGAAATCGGCTACCGGCAAGGGCGAGGGCCTATCACCGCCAAAGTTTACAACCCTTTCAACCTGGTGGATGGGGAGTATGAAATCACTTTCGAGGATGACGACCTGACCAATAACGAACTCGGCAGCAACGTGCGCTGGAAACTGCAAAAGCTCAACAGCAACGACCCTGCCATCCCTTCCGACCATACGATTGAGGTGCTGAACGAACAGTTTTTTGCACAATATGGCTTTGCCATTACCATCGGCCAAACAATGGATGCGGGTGATTGTAGCACGGCAAATGTGGGTGCCATTGGTACTGAAAACGCTTATGCTGACCCCGCTGGGCCTCAGTGGTTTTCTGCAATACAAAACGGTTATGACGTCAACCTGCCCGGCCCGTTCTATCAGTTGTTCAATTATATCAAACCGTTTTTCAGCGCAGATTGTGATTTTGCGCCGCTGGCGCAATTGGGCAATGGGCATTTCGTGCCCTACCAGCTTTGCCAATGGGAAGCTCCGTTGAACCAGTTCATCCTCTCGCCAGCTTGGCGAAGTTCGCTTAACTCTCTGGTGGTAAAAGAAGACACCTACTTGAAGGAATTGAACAACGTGGACATCGTTTTCACGCCCGACAAATCGCTTTGGAGCCGCTGCGTGGTGGTGGAAACCATGTCGGAGGACTACGCTAATCTTGGTTTTGCGGAGCAAGGCGGCAATGTCACCTCCGTTGGTTCCACGGCTGGCAGCCCCATTCTCAGTTTCGACCTTCGCAAATCGCCTTCCGTTGGAAAAGAGGACACCAACGGCGACGGCGTACCCGAACCCGATGGCGACGGCTTCGGCATGGGCTGGTTCCCAGGCTACGCAATTGACGTGGAAACAGGCAAGCGGCTCAATATTTTCTTCGGTGAAAACTCGGCCTTCAGCGCCCAAAACGGCTTCTTGGACAAATACCCTAACAACAAACCCAATGGCGGCGATATGCTCTTCAACCCGAACGACCAATTATTGCTGGATGGGGTCTATGAGTACAATTTGATGCGCTATTATGCGGGCGGCCAGCACTTTGTTTATGTTACCAATGAGGAGTATGATGGTTGCCAATACTTGCGGGAGCGCTTCGACGCATCGGAAGGAAGTTTGAAAAAAGTGAACGGGCTAAAAGACATCACTTGGGCCAGCCTCGCCTTCCTCGAAGCGGGCGAAAGCCTGTTGCCGCTCGACGAGGGCCTCATTCCCAACGAATACAAGGTGAAACTCCGGGTGGACAATCCCTATCAGGTGGCAGTCGGTACAGGCGAGCAGAACGGCTACCCTACCTACCGATTCAAAGTGGAAGGCTTGAACGCCGTGCCGCATGAAACGCCCGAACTGAAATCAGCGCTATCGCAAATCAATGTGGTGCCAAACCCCTTCTACTTCCCGCATGGCTACACTGGTGAAGCAGGCACAGGCGTCGTGAAGTTCACAAATCTGCCCGCTAGGTGTACCGTCACTGTCTATACCCTGTCTGGGAACGTAGTGCGCATCTTCGAGCGCAACGAGCAGCCGGGACAACCCAACGGCAGCGCCATTGAGGAAACGCAAATTGCACCGGACTTGGAATGGAACGTCACCAGCAGCAACGGCAAGCAATTGGCCACAGGCATTTACCTCATCCACATAAAAGCCCCCGGTATCGGCGAGCGAACGCTGAAGTTGGTGGTGGTTTGAAGTTAGCAGTTCGACAGTTGGCAGTTGGCAGTCAGTGTGCTGTCTAAAAGTCTTTAAGTCCTTTGCCGTTCACCATGGCAACGACTAAACAACTCCAAGACTGACTGCAAACTGCCAACTGTCGAACTGCCAACTTACTTCGTCTCCGTCTGCACCAATTTCCCTGTGGCCTTTACTTTCAGCAGCAGCTTGCGGTTGCCGTCGGGAAGGATTTCTTCTTTCAGCAGCCAGTGGTCGGCATCGTATTCGACCTCTTTTTGCACCTGAACGGCCTCATCGGGCTGGCCACGCCATTCGTTGAGCAGCACAGGCTCCCATTGCTTCGTCTTTGCGGAGCGATAGGCGGCATCCATAATGGCGTTCACCACATAGCCATCGTAGAAATTCTCGTGGGGTTGCTTGCCCTTTTCCATTGAATCGAGCATATCGGTGAACATGTGGTTGTAACCCAGGTCGTTCGTTTCATCGCCGACCGGGAAGAGCCAACCGCTGGCCGATTCCGCCTTTTCGGCCACGTAGCCCGACTGGCCGGGAGCCGAGAACATCTCGAAGCCCGTGCGCAGGAAATTGTTCAGCCAGATGGTGCCCTCGGTGCCCATTACCTCGTCCCGGAGGTCCATGCCGCCACGGAAGGCCCAGCTCACTTCAAACTGCCCGATGGCCCCATTGGCGTACTTCACGAGGCCAATGGCGTGGTCTTCGGCATCAATGGGTTTCACCTGCGTATCGGCCCAGCACATGACCTCCACGGGGCGCACATCCTTGCCGATGAAGTTGCGGGCAATCTCGATGCAGTGGCAACCGAGGTCAACCAGTGCGCCGCCGCCAGCCAGTTCCTTGTCCCAGAACCACGGACTGTGCGGGCCAGGGTGCGTCTCCCGGCTCTTGGCCCAAAGCACCCGGCCAATGGCACCGTCCCGCACGCTTTGCGCCGCTTTGAGGTTCTTGGGCGTGTAAACGAGGTCTTCGAGATAGCCCCCAAAAACACCTGCTTTTTCGATGGCCTGCACCATTTTCCAAGCCTCGTCGGCAGTGCGGGCGAGGGGTTTGGTACACATCACGGCCTTACCCGCCTTGGCGGCAGCTTCGGCTGCTTCAAGGTGTTGGTAATTGCGGAGCGCAATGCAGACAATGTCCACATCGGGGTGGCTGACGGCCTCGGTGAGGTCGTTCGTCCAATGCGGGATTTTGTGCTTAACCGCAAAAGGTTCTGCCCGCTCCGGGGTGGTGGAATAGGCCATGATGACCCTGTCCCGGCTGCGCTGCCCATGTAGGGCGGAGATGTAAAAATCGGCGATGAAGCCGGTACCTAGCATTGCAATATTTGCCATAAGTAACACGGTCTGCCAGACCGTGCTTTCATCAGAACGCTCTGGCAGACGCTATTTTAAGGATGGAAAAATGAAAAATTTGCGAAAGCACGGACTAACAGTCCGTGTTACATTTCAAAATTTGCGAAAGCACGGACTAACAGTCCGTGTTACATTTCAGCGCTGAAATTACAAATACCCGCAAATCCCACGCATTTTTGCCGATAAAATTCACCGATGCCAGCAACTCATCCCTCATCCCTCATCCCTCATCCCTTTACTGCCATCATCATCTCCCACAACGTCGCCGACACCATCGGCCCCTGCGTGGAGGCGCTGCGCAAGGTCTGTGAGGAAATGCTGGTGCTGGACACCCAAAGCACGGATGGCACCATCGAAATCTGTGAGCGGCTGGGCGCAACCGTGGTGCAACAGGATTGGCTCGGCTACGCAAAGACCAAGAACATCGGCAACCAAATGGCCCGCCACGACTGGATTCTGAGCATTGACGCCGACGAGGTGCTGTCCGACGAACTCATTGCATCGCTGCGCAATTGGCACCCCGAAGCGGGCAAGGTCTATGCCCTCGACCGCATCACGAGCTACTGCGGCAAATGGATTCACCACAGCGGCTGGTACCCCGATTGGAAAGTACGCCTCTTCGACCGCCGCCACGTGGAATGGCAGGGCGACTTCGTGCATGAAACCTTGCACATTCCCACTGATTTTCAATCGGTTAAGCTAAAAGGCAAGCTCTTCCACTACTCCTACAAAGACAGCGACGACCACCTGCGCCGCATGGAAAAATATGCCCGACTGGCTGCCCAAGAACAATTTGCCAAAGGCAAAAAAGCCAATTTCGTGAAGCGGTGGCTCTCGCCTTTCGCCCGGTTTTTCAAAGCTTATTTCCTGAAAATGGGCATACTGGATGGACGGGCGGGTTGGGTCATCAGTTGGCGGAACGCCAAAATGATTCGGATGCGCTATCGGTTATTGGACGAACTTTGGCGAACAGCCAACAAATGACAAGGCCCATGCGTTTTTCCTAAAACCAGCTTAATGACATACCTCTTCGTCCTGTATTTCCTGCTCGCCAAGCGCTTTTCCACCAGCGAAACCGAAACCAAACGGTACACCGTGCTCTACAAGGACAAGACCGTTGGGGAACTGACGGCTAGCCGCACCATTGACGACGGCGTCACCACCTATCGCAACACCACTACCATCACCGCCAAAGTGGTGACGGAAATGCAGGTCAAGTTCAATATTCAATCGAGCTACAAGGGCAAGCACTTCGAATGGTCGAAAGTGGACATCACCCGGAACGGCAAACCTTACGCCACGGCCTCCACGAAGCGGGTCGGCAACGGCTACCATTTCTACAAGGACGGGCAATTGTATGCCACCATCACGGGGAACATCGTTTACTCCGCCGCCCGAATGATGTTCGAAGAACCCAAGGGCATCCTCAACGCTTTTTCAGAGGAGAACGGCGTGTTCGATGCCATCGAGAAAACGGGGAAAAGCACCTATAAAAAACTGAATTCGAGGGGCAAAAACTCCATTTACCGCTACCAAAACGGTGCGCTGTGCAGCATGACCATGGATTTGGGGCTGGCCGAAATGGAAATGGTGCTGAAGGAATAGGTTTGAAGGTATGGAGGTTTGAGGTATGGAGGTATGGGGGTTTGGGGGACTTTGAGGGGCAGGGGAAGCCTACTAACAGCCAAATTTCCGTATTCTTGCACCAGGAATTAAATCCAATCACTCACGAACACATGCCGAACATCCTCACATCACTAGAACAAGCCAAGGCCGACGGCCAAAAGAAATTCGTCGTGCTGATTGACCCCGACAAAGTGCGCCTCGGCAATATGGACCGGGTGCTCGACCTCGCCGTGGAGGTCGGCGTGGACTACTTCTTCATCGGCGGCAGCCTCATCGTCAACAACGCCCTCGACCAGTGCCTGCTGGCCATCAAAGAACGCTGCCACATCCCCATGATACTCTTCCCCGGCAGCTCGCTCCAGCTCAGTTGGAAAGCCGACGCCATCCTCTTCCTCTCGCTCATCAGCGGCCGCAACCCCGATTTGCTCATCGGCAACCACGTCATCGCAGCGCCGTACCTCAAGCTCAGTCCCCTCGAAATCATGCCCACCGGCTATATGCTCATGGACGGTGGCGCACCCACCTCCGTGCTCTACATGAGCAACACCCGCCCCATCCCCACGCACAAGGACGACATCGCCGTCTGCACCGCCATGGCCGGGGAGATGCTCGGCCTCCGCCTCATGTACATGGACGCTGGCAGCGGCGCCCAAGTGCCCGTGCCGGAGCATATCATCGAATCGGTGAGCGGCGCCCTCAAGATACCGCTCATCGTCGGCGGTGGCATCCGCACCCCAGAAAAAGCCGCTGCCAATGTGCAAGCCGGGGCCGACGTCATCGTGGTCGGCAACGCCATCGAAAAAGACCCCGGACTGGTGCGTGAAATGGCGGCAGCGGTGCATGGGAAGGGGTAAGGGCGAAGTAGGCGGGGGTATGAGCCTAGTGAAAAGGGGTACGAGCGAAGTAACGAGGGGTATTGACCTCGTGAAACGCCATAAGCGCGAAGTAAGCGGGGGTAACGACCTCGTAAAACGCCTTAGGAGGTAAGTAACGAGGGGTATGAGCCTCGTGAAAGGGGGTATGGGCGAAGTAAGCGGGGGTATTGACCTCGTGAAATGCCTTAGGAGGGAAGTAACGAGGGGTATGAGCCTAGTGAAGCCCAACATGATTTCCTTTCAAGAAAGGATAGAAGAAAAGCGGGTTACATTCTTCATGTTTGTTTCAAAAACTTTTATTTTTTTCTTTTTTTGACATAACACAAGCCCTATCTTTGCTTAATCTCATGTGCAATACTTCCTAAATGAACTTTCAATTTTTTATTCAATATGTTTGTAATACCAAACCACTTCCCATCTTGCTTCACAAAAATAGCGGTGATTCTCATGCTAATTTCATCCTATTCTTGTAATAAAGGATTATTTAACACTGAAGAATTACCTGAAGTGGATTTTTCAATAGAGGTAGTTGGTTGCACTTCGCCACCGTGCCAAGTTCAATTCATTAACAAGACAACAGGAGCCAATAATTATGAATGGGACTTTGGGGATGGCACCTCAAAATCATTTGAAGAAAACCCTGTTCACATCTATGACTCAATAGCAACATATAAGGTTACTTTAAAGGCTCTAAACGAGAATGGGGAAAGCAGCAAGAGCAAAGACTTAGTTTTGGACGGAAGCGGGGGCAGTGGTGTGATTGATAACGAAAAGCCTTTTTGGCTGTATGGTGGTGGATATTATTACCCCGAGTCTTATAGAAACCATCACTACTCCTTTGAAGTTAAGGGAGACAATTCGCAAGTTGATATAAACTTAGAGTCTCAGGATATTGATGTTTACCTTTGGCTGTATGACCCCCTAAATGAATTAGTGAATCAAAATGGTGGAGATAGGGCTGCATCACTTTCCGAAACCTTAAATAAAGGCAAATACACTGTAGTTGCGGGGTCATCCGAAAGAGGAGCCATTGGAAATTATACAATAGATTTGGAGGGAAACACTACTGGTTTGACAAAGATTGAAAGTACAAATCTAAAATCAGACAACGAACAGTGGAATACAGGGGGAGGAGGGTACTACGATGCTGAATCGCTTCGGAATCACATTTACACATTCGATGTGACGGAGAATAACTCTGCTGTTGACATTCGGCTTGAATCTAGTGATTCAGAAGTTTACTTAGAGCTGATTAGTCCAACCCAGTCCTTGGAAAAGCAATACGGTAATAAAGGTGAGAAAATAGTTTACACATTAAATGCTGGAAACTATAAAATAATAGCTGGGACTTACGAGAG
>JADLHE010000476.1 GCA_020848965.1 Saprospiraceae bacterium | reverse complement strand
TCACGCCGTTTCTTCATAAAGGCTTTGCCATCAGCCCAATGCATCGCAACAGCATGTTCAGCCAATTGGGTGCGGCGGCCAGCCTCAGCGGTAAAATCATGGTTTTCATTGAATTGGGCGGCGGCAACGACGGCTTGAACACCCTCATTCCGCTCGATCAGTACAGCAACCTTTCCTTTCACAGGAACAACCTGCTGATAAACCAGAACCTCGTGCTCAAGCTTGAAGGCGTGGACAATACGGGCCTGCACCCGGCCATGACCGAATTGCGCAATATGTACAACGATGGCCTCGTCAGCATCGTGCAGAACGTGGGCTACCCAGAGCAGGACTACTCCCACTTCCGCTCCATGGACATCTGGCAAACGGCCAGCGATAGCTCGCAGTACGTGGACACGGGCTGGCTTGGCCGAACGCTGGAGAGCGAGTACCCCGGCTTCCCAGAAGGATACCCGAACGAAAACGCTAAGCATCCGCTGGCCATTCAAGTTGGTGGGTTCTTGCCACTTTCCTTCATGGGCAGCGCCTTCCCAATGGGCATGGTGGTGCCCGGCAATACGAATGATTTGGACGACAACTTCCTGAATGATGTAATAGAGCCAGCTCCGGCAACGCCCTATGGCGATGAACTGGAGTACATCCGGTTGGTTTCTAACAAAGGGCAGGCTTATTTCGACGAGATAAGAAAAGCAGCAGATGATCAGCCCAACAACCTTTCAAGCTTGTACCCAGGCGGCAATTACCTAGCCGACCAACTAAAAGTGGTGGCAAGGCTGATAGGCGGTGGACTAACGACGCCCGTGTACGTGGTGTCTATGAGCGGCTTTGACACCCATAGCAATCAGGTGGCTGGTGAGCCACAGAGTGGCCTACATGCCAGTCTGTTGAGCACACTGTCTTCCGCCATCTACGCTTTTCAGGACGATATGCGCCTCATGGGCAAGGACGACATCGTGGCGGGCATGACCTACTCCGAGTTTGGCCGCACCATCGCTTCCAATTTCAGCAATGGCACCGACCACGGCGCCGCCGCCCCGCTTTTTGTCTTCGGAAAGGGCGTGAACCCCGGCATCATCGGCAATAACCCACAGATTCCCGATAGCTTGGACGTTAGCGCCGATGTGCCAATGGTCTATGATTTCAGGCAAGTATATGCCAGCGTGATTCAGGATTGGTTCGGCCTGACAAACCAAGATACGGTGCTGAATGGGGCATTTGAGATACTGCCCATTTTCAAGGGAGTATCGCCCAGCAAAGAGGTGTCCCGTGATATGTTCGGCGTGGAGAACTACCCGAACCCGGTACACTCCTCCACGACCATCACCTTCACCAGCTTCGCCAATACCTTTGTGGAAATCAACCTCTTCGATTCGCAGGGGCGCTTCATCACGAAGATTGCCGAAGGCACCTACCCAACCGGGGCGCATCGGGTGCGCTTCGACCGCTCCAACCTACCTAGTGGCACCTACTTCTACCGGGTTTCGCTGAACGGCATGGGCGTTACGAAGAAGATGCTCGTTTTTTAATTAGGAAAAATATCAGCTAAATGGCAAGGGCATGGTGGGTTCATCCGCCATGCCCTTTTTTTGTATCAACAAATGCTGCGCAAAGCAATCATGCCCCGCCCTTCACCACCATGCCCGCAAAACGCAGCACCTCGCCATTGCTCAACTCCAACAAGTATTGGCCGGGCAGCAGGTGGGCGCTCGATGGCTCAAGCGTCAGCACTTGTGGGCCTTTCATAGCTTCATAGTTTTGTAGAAAGAGCGTGCGGCCCTGCATGTCCACCAAACGGATGGTGAGCCGCTCGGCCACGGGGCTGTCGAAACGAAGGCTGAGGCTGCTGTAAAATGGGTTGGGGAAAACCTCCACGGCGAGTGCCTCGTGCGGGGTGGGGGAGGCAGGCATCGCAGGTTCGGGAGCGGGAACGGTCGCCGCAGGTTTGGCTTGTTGCTTCGCAACAGCCCTTTCCGCACGGCGCTCGGCTATGTTTGCTTGCAAATTCCGTATGATTCGGCGGAACTTATGCCGGAGGATATTGTAGAGGGTTTGGTCTTTTTGGACAATGACAACTTCCCCAACAAGCCCAATATCAATTCCTCCTTGCAATGTTTGGTTCAACGTAAGTTGACTCGGAGCAACAATAGATTCTTGCACCCTATAACCCGTGTAATTAAACTCCAGCACTGGTGATGCAATATTGTCAGGAACCTGAAGGGTGTAATTGCCGTCAAAATCGGTGTTTGCCTCTGTGTTCGTCCCTTTTATGCGAACTGTTGCCAAAAAGAGCGGCTCACCTGTCTCGGCATCCGTCACCTTGCCCGTGATGGTGCGGGGCATATTCTCCACCACAATCGTATCGCCCATGAGGGCTTTTGGTGTGGAAGGCTCCGATGGTATATCTGCCTTTATATTCCCCAAAGTGTAAGGGAATTCAGTGGTTGCGGGCCGAGGGCAGGCCACTTTGCCCATGAGCTGTTTTTCGTTCTGCGCCTGTGCCCAACCACTGAGCAGCAAGCCCGGCACCACGATGCCCAGCGCCCGCAGTCGGGTGCCAAAGCCGTTGGGCTGCACGGCATGCAGCGGGCGTTGGAGTTGGTCGGTGCGGAACCTGCCGCAGGTGTTGGCGCTGCCCTGCTCGAAGAACTTGGCCACTTCCCGGTCGGTCTTGCCCGTGAAGTCCATGACGGTCTTTTGGCAACTTGCACAGAAACGGCCTTGCTCGGCGGCGGTCATTTTTTGCCAATCTTCGTGGCAGGGCGTCGGGATGGCGAGGGTAACGGGTTGTTGCTTCATCTCATGGATTTTTTAAGCTTGAAAAATAGCGGTTGCGAAATGAGAAGAGATGATGCAACAACGGGAAAGGAATGCATAAGTAACGCTTGTTTTTTTGCAAAAAGGAATGCTCATCCACAAGTTTTATGATTAAAACGCTCATGCCATCAAATGCTGGTTCGTTATTTGAAGAATTACCCTGTTTTTTCATCTAACAGCTTTCATCATGAAATTCAAACTATTAGCGTTCTGTCTTTTGACGTGCCTTGCAGCCAATGCGGTTTTCAGCCAAAGCAGTCCTGACCGTTTTAAAACCAAAGAGGAAGTCAAAACTTACTGCCTCGATATGGCTAATTTGTTTGAGCCACTTGGCATCAGCGCTGCTTTTGACATGCTGGAAAACAGTTGGTTCATCTCTGAACTGGAACTGATGCACATGAAGAACGAGACCGTCAAACAGTTTGCGATGGTAGAAGACCGCTATGGTAAGCCTTTAAAAGCAGTTATTGTAAAGGAAGAAGAAGTAATGCCCATTCTATACAGGCTTACGGTGGTAAAGCGGTACGAAAACCACGGCCTTCGGCTCGTTTTTACTTTTTATTATGGGAAGGACGATAAATGGTGCCTCAATGGTTTCAAGTGGGATGATAGTATAACCAGCTTGTTCGACAAATAAGCCCCTTCACGGCTGCAACCGCTCAATCACCCACGCCCCATCCTCGCCTTTTTTGTATAAAAAACGGTCGTGCAGCCTGCTCTTCTGGCCTTGCCAGAACTCGAAACTGGTGGGCACCACCCGGTAGCCGCCCCAGAACGACGGCAGTGGCACCTCCCCTTCGCCGAACTTCCGTTTCATTTCCTCCCATTTCATCATCAAGGCTTGTTTCGAGGAAATGGGGCTGCTTTGGTTCGACACCCATGCCCCGATTTGGCTTCCATGTGGCCGGGTCAGGAAGTACTTGACCGACTCGGCGGCGCTCACCTTCTCCACCGTGCCTTTGATGATGACCTGCCGCTCCAGGTCGTGCCACGGGAAATGCAGCGCCACCTTGGGATTGTGGGCCATGTCCTTGGCCTTGGCGCTTTCGTAATTGGTATAAAATACGAAGCCATGCCCATCGAATTGCTTCAACAAAACCATGCGCATGGCGGGCTGCCCATCCTCGCCCACAGTGGCAAGGGTGACGGCGTTGGGCATCCGGTAGCCCGCCCGCTCTATGTCTTCGAACCATTTTTCGAACTGTTTGGTGGGGTCGGCGTCGAGGTCGTCACGGCGGAGGCCAGCAATCTCGAATTCGTCACGCATATAGCTGAGGTCTTTCATCGTCGGTCGTTTTTTATGCAAAAGAACAATGAAGCAATGGAAAAGTTAGGGTGATTTTTGATGCTGGCGATGATTTGTTTGCTTGGCAAACAAGGAGGTTTTGTCGCCGTCGGTGGGCGCTGATTTTTCAAGGCGTTTTCATACCAAAAAACATACGCAATCATAAAAAATCTGAGTCTCTCAGCGTCGAAAAGACCAATTGCGGCGCAGCCGAAAAATATAATACCACCCAATAAAAGCCGCTATCCAAATTTTTACTATATTGGCACATTATTTCACGAAACAAAACCAAGCTGCCATGTCAAACAGCTCGAAAACAATCTACTATTTCTCCTTTTACCTGTTCGTCCTCAGCCTCGTCCTTATTCTGGTGCCCAATTTCCTGCTAAAGACCTTTATGCTGCCCCCAACCGAGGAGGTTTGGATTCGGGTCGTCGGCATGTTGGTGTTTTTCTTGGGCGTCTTGTACTACTTCTCAGCCAAGCAGGAGTTGCACGGTATTTACAAGTACATGGCTTACAACCGCATCGGGGTTCTAATATTTTTTATTGTCTTTGTGGCGATTGGGTGGTCTTTATGGCCGCTGATTTTGTTCGGCCTTATAGATGCTGCAGCTGGATTTTGGACGCTGTTGGCATTAAAAGAGGAAGGACGATAGGAACTTGAAGTAACAACCATGCTAAACTTCACCGCCGAAACCCCACTCATACAACACTTTTACCATTGGGAAAAAACCACGCCCAATGAGGTCTTCCTGCGCCAACCTTTTGGCGACAGTTTCAAAGACTTCACTTGGAAGGAGACCGGGCAGCAGGCCCGCAGATTGGCCAGCTATCTGCGTTCGTTGCGTTTGCGGGAGGGCAGCCACATCGGTTTGGTATCGAAAAACTGCGCCGAGTGGTTCATCTGCGACCTCGCCATCATGATGGCCGGGCATGTCTCCGTACCGTTCTTCCCGACGCTCACCGCCGACCAAATCAAGCTCGTGATGACCCACAGCGGCTGCCCCGTACTGCTCGTCGGCAAGCTCGACGACTGGGCGACGATGAAACCGGGCATCCCGGCGGGCGTCACTTGCGTCTCGTTCCCCACATACAACCCCGACCCCGACCATGTGCAGTGGGCCGACATCATGGCCCGCCACGAGCCGCTCTCCGACTCGCCCACACCCAGCCCCGACGACCTGCTCACCATCATCTATACCAGCGGAACCACGGGCAACCCCAAAGGCGTCATGCTCAGCTACCGCAACATGGCGGCCCTGCTCTACTACGGCCAGGAGCACCTCCGCCTCGACATCCCCGAAGTGCGGGTCATCTCCTACCTGCCGCTCTGCCATATCAGCGAGCGGGGCGTGCTGGTGAACGCCGCATTGGCCACCGGGGCCACCGTCTATTTTGTGGAGCGGTTGGATACCTTCGGCAAAAACCTCGTGGCGGCCCGCCCCACCCAATTCGGCGGCGTGCCGAGGATTTGGATGAAATTCCAGCAAGGCGTGCTGGCCAAGATGCCGCAGTCAAGGCTCGATTTTCTCTTAAAAATCCCTGTCATCAATAACCTCGTGCGGCGCAAAATCAGGCAAGCGCTCGGCTTGGACGCCGTGCAGGTCTTCCTAGTTGCGGCAGCGCCCGTGCCCGTCAGCCTGCTGGAATGGTACGAGCGGCTGGGCATCGTCATTCAAGAGGCTTATGGCATGACTGAGACGACGGCCATCGCCACCATCACGCCCCGCAACGGGGTGCGCTTCGGGAAGGTGGGCAAGCCCATTGCCAACACCAAAATCAAGATAGACCCAGAGACCGGGGAAATCTGCACCAAATCGTCGAGCAATATGCTTGGCTACTACAACGAACCCGAAATGACCGCCGCCACCATTGACAGCTACGGCTGGCTGCACACGGGCGACAAGGGCGAGCTCGACGCCGACGGCTACCTGCGCATCACCGGGCGGGTGAAGGAAATGTACAAGACCAGCAAGGGCGAATACGTGGCCCCGGCGCAGATTGAGTTGTGCTTTGCGCAAAACAACTACATCGAACAAATCTGCGTGATAGGGGAGGGGCTGCCGCAGCCCGTGGGCCTCGTGGTGCTTTCCGAGCTGGCAAAAGGCGCACAAAATATGGCCATTGCGGAGCAATTGCGAAATGCTCTGGATGCCGTCAACCCCACCTTGAAACCTTACGAGCGCCTGCAAAAGCTGGTGGTGGTTCGGGAGCCTTGGACGGTGGAGAACAACCTGATGACCCCCTCGCTGAAGCTGCGCCGCAAGTATTTGGAGGCGCATTTTGCAGAGCGAATGATGGGCTGGTACGAGATGAAGGGAAAGGTGGTTTGGGAAGGACAAAGCTAACTACGCCCCACCCGAAACTTATCCCCATACCCATCCAGCAGTTGCCTCATGCGCTTTCGGTGCTCGGCTGGGCTGAAGTTGTCGTCCTCTGCCAGAGCGTCCAGTTCCTCCTGAAATTGCTGAAAGCTGCGCCCCACATCTTCTATCCAAGCCGTGAACCGGGCATCGTCGCCGTGCGACCAGTAGCCCGACTCGTCCCGCACCTCGAACACCTCGAAGTATTTATCGGCTAAATAGCGGAACAGCTTGCAAATGGCCAAATGCGTCACGGTGCCGTCGAAGCCCGTTTTCACCCGGTCCCAAGGCATGTCCACGGCATCGCCCGTGAAGCCGGGGTCGGTCGGCGTGAACAGCGATTGCAGTGCGCAGTCCACTTGAATTGTCATTCATGTATTAATAATCAATAAAATTGATAATCACTATTTGACCGTTAATAGTATTTTTCTTACCGCTTTTATTTTTTTAGCTACCGAATTTATACTGATAAACTTATGATATTCTCAGGTAGATATATTTGTGGCGGATTAGAATTGTCTTGCAAAATGTCAAAATGATTCCTTTGGGAAGGAATTTCGAAATGACGACAAGGTGCATTTTAATTAATCTTTAATTATTCTCACAAATGATTGTCTATTTTTAGATGGTCTTTGTGATTTTCATTGAAAAATTTAAAATTTCCAACATGAAAAAGTTGTATTTTTCCTCAGTCCTTTTTTTATGTTTTTTCTGTAACGTCATTGCACAAGAAGTAACCGTTGTTGAAGATACTGATAATTTTTCATGGACTTATCAAGGTGCTGACTACAAATTACCTACACAAATTTTAGAAAGCGAGGTTATTAAAATTGAAGAATCTGTAGCGGCTAGGACTTGTTTTTGTGTTGTATCATATGACAATTTAACAAACAAACCCCACAGAACTGGGGAATGCCTTGATTTAACAGGCGTAGTCAACACAACTTATTCTACTATGAGTCAAAACAATAGGAATAAATGTAATAATAAATGCACTATGGCTGCGGCAGCCTTGACATCCGCCCAAAAGCAAAGCATAGCAAATTGTGCTTGCGCTGCAAATAAGGGCACAGGAACTATCATCACTGCATTTAGTGCCTTGAGTACAGCTGATTATTTAACAGCCCAACAAATTGGAGTTTTGACTAATTCACCAACGGTAACCCAAACAACATGCAAGTGCCCATCTGGCTGGCTGGCTAACGATACGAATGTTGATGGCGGCAATACTTCTGATGGGAAATGCAAAAAAGGTGTTTGTTCTCCAATTGGAGTAACTCCTTTGCCACCAAATGGCACACCAATCGGTAGTAGTTGGGGGTTTACTTGGGGGAATGCAATATATGCTTGGGGAACAACTGCAAATGGAGGTGCGCCTACTTGCAATACGGTGGTTATTTCTCCTGCGGTTTGTACTTTAAAATAGATAGATTTTCAGCATTGATTTTAGTGCTTCATAAATACTTTAGTTTTGGTGAAACATACGGCTTATACTATTTCACTAATCAATCACGCATAAGATGTATATGAGGCATCGACGCTACATCATATACTCCCAAGCCGTCTGATACCCCACATGCGTTTCGCAATATTCCAACAGCGCCTGGTAAAACTTGTCCGCCCCCACCGTCGCGCTGTCGCCCACGATGACGAGCAGCTTCCTTGCACGGGTCATGGCCACGTTCATGCGGCGGTAGTCGGTCAGGAAGCCGATTTCGCATTTGGGGTTGCTGCGCACCAGCGAGATATACACCACGTCCCGCTCCTGCCCTTGAAAGCCGTCTATCGTATTGATATCCAATCCTTTATCCTTTAGGGCGCTGTCTTCGGCGACGGTATCTTGCATGTGCATCACCTGCTCCTTGTAGGGGGAGATGAGGGCGATGCTCGGCAGTTCTTTGCCCTCGTGGGCGGCGAGGAGTTGCAACAGGTGCTCGCAAAGCAATTGGAACTCTTCAGGATTGAAGCGGCTTTGCGTTTTTTCGTTAAATCGTTCCTCGAAACCCGTGCCCGCCGTGTCGATGAACAGCACGGGGGCGTGCGCCTCTATGTCGAGGCTGTGCTCCGCAACGTCCTCGGCGGCGGTCAGTTTGCCTTGGTAAAACCACTGGTTCGAGAACTCCATGATGCGGTGGTTCATGCGGTACTGCACCGTGAGGAGGCTGGTGCGGGGGATGCGCTGGAGGCATTTTTCAATCATGGTGATGGACAGCCCAGCCCGCCGGGCCTGCTCCGATTTCACCGTAGGTGGCAACTGGAAGGGGTCGCCCGCCAGCCCGACCTTGCTCGCACGGGTGATGGGAATCCAGGTGCCGGGTTCCAGCGCCTGCGCCGCCTCGTCAATCACCACCGTGCGGAAATGACGGGTTCCCAATGCCTTGTGCGTACTGCCGACGAGCGTGCAAGTGATGACCTGTGCCGAGTCCAGAATCTGCTCCGTCAGCAGGTCTTCCAGCCGATTGGCCCAGCCGCTGAGTTCGCCTGCTTGGCGGAAGAGGTGGTTGCGCTCGTCCCGGTCGGCCTGCCCGAAGCGCCGCTTGAACCGCTGCGCCTGCCGCCTCGTCTCCGCCGCCTCTATCCGCACTTTTTTGATGTTCTTGCTTTCGGGGTGCGCCGCAATCTGTGCCTCCAGCGTGTGCCGCACGATGCTGTCCTCCACCCGGGAGAGGTTGCCGAGGCGCAACACCTGCAAGCCCTCGTCGCTGAGGCGCTCGGTGAGCAGGTCGGCGGCGGAATTGCTTGGGGCGCAAACGAGGACGGTGCTCTCCGTCTTGCAAAGCTGCCGGATGGCCTGCACCAGTGTCGTCGTCTTGCCCGTGCCGGGCGGGCCATGCACCACCGCCACGTCGGAGGCGGCGAGGATTTCGTTCACGGCCCGGTTCTGGGCATCGTTTAGCTTCGGGATTTCCACGTAGGGCAGTTCCTGAAAATGGGCAGGTTTTTGTCCCAATAAAACGGCTCGCAGCTCTGCCAATCGGCTGTTGGGCTTGGCCTCCATCACCCGCTTCATGGCCTTTTCCATCTCCACATAACTGCGCTCGTCGAACTCTAGGTCCACGCCCAAGGAGCCAGCGTTGACCCAGTCGGGCAGGTCCTTGGCGTTCAGCACGATTTTCATTTTGCCCTTGGCAATGGAGTGGATGACCCCCGACTGCTCTGGCCGTTTATCGTCAACGGGCGCAGCGGTAAAGAACCGCACGGGCTGCCCTGCCCGGAACTGGTGCGGCACGAGCGTCGCCTTGGTGCGCTGCACAGTGACGAAGGCCCGCTCGCCGTAGGTAAAGCCAGATTTATCGACCTCCACCGGATGCCAAGCGTAGCCTTCCGCCACCCGCTCCGGCAGCGGCAGCCGCTGCACGTAGGCTTGAAACTGCTCGAAATCCTTCTGCTTTTCGAGGCGCAGGAGTTCGAGGAGGGAATGAAGTTCGTGGAGTGGGTCTTGCATAAGGAGGGCAAAGTAAGGGAATTTAATTGCAATATGAATCCTCAACATTTCCCATCTTCACCCCATGAAAACAAAGCCCAAACCCATCCTTCAGCCCATCGCCGGTTTTTTCCGGCAGTTACAGCAGCGCACCAGCGTGGCGCTGATGGCCTCCATCGTCAGCGTTTGCGCCTTGGGCGTGTCGTGGTACCAAGTCCAACTGTCGAGGCAGCAGCAACTGGCGTCGGTGTGGCCCTACCTTTCCATCAGTGGCAATGGCACCGCCAACGAGAAGGAGCAGGCATGGGGCATCAAGGTGACGAACAACGGCCTTGGCCCGGCCATTATCGAGCGGGTGGAACTGCGGCTGGACGGCAAAACCTTGCCTTCGGATGTTTTCATGGAAACACTGCGGACGGAAAACACCAAGACCGACTCCTTGCTGCGGCTCGACTTCACTTCCAACGATATTGGCTCCGGCTCCGTCTATGCCGCCGGCTTTACCGAGGACTGGGTCAAATTCCTCCAAGTGTTCGAGGGCAGGCCGCCCAGCAAGACGGCCTCCAGTGTCTATCTGCCGAGGGTCAGCCTTTCCATCTACTATAAATCCCTTTACGACGAGCATTGGCTCAGCTGCTTCAACTGCCCCGGCACGGGGCTGGATGAGGTGCGGAAATTGGATTGATAGCGAATTGTAAAACCAGTTTTCTTTATGCAAAAAACAATCGCCGTCACGGGCGCAAGCGGGCATCTGGGTAACGTGGTATGTCGGCAATTGTGCGGGCAGGGGCACCGGGTCAGGGCCATGTACCACAGTTTCAAGCAGAGCCTGGAAGGGCTGTCCGTGGAGCTGGTGCAGGGCAATATCCTCGATGAAAAAGCCTTGGAACGACTGCTCACGGGCTGCGAGGTGGTAGTGCATTGCGCAGCCATCATCAGCATCCACGGCGACCCGACGGGTGAGGTGTTCCGAACCAACACCGAGGGGCCGAGGCTGCTGCTGGAAGTGGCCAGCAGGGTAGGGGTGCGCCGCATCGTACATATCAGCAGCGTGCATGCGGCGGTGGAGGTACACGGCGAGCCTTTCGATGAAACCCGCCCCTACAAAGGCCCCGGCGACTATGCCTACGACCATTCCAAGGCGGTCGGCGAGCAGGTTTTGTTACTGCCGCAATACGCCAACAAGCCGGAAGTGGTGGTGCTGCGGCCCAGTTGTATCGTCGGGCCATTCGATTTCAAGCCGAGCGAGATTGGCAAGGCTTTGCTCCAGTTTTTTAACCAAAAAATACCAGCCCTGCCGCCCGGCGGCTACGATTTCGTGGATGTGCGGGACGTGGCCGAGACCATCCTCCAAGCCATCGAACGGGGCAGAAACGGCGAGGTCTATTTGACCACGGGGAAGTATTTTTCCATGAAAGCACTCTCCGCCCTGATTGGCCGTGCGACGGGCAAACGAACCCCTCAAATGGTCATGCCCTACAGTTTGCTTAAAGCGCTGTTGCCTTTGCTCGGCCTATACGCCAAACTGAGCCGCACCCCGCCGCTTTTTACGGTGGAAAGCATTGACGCCCTCAAAAACGGCCACACCAAGATGGACAATTCCAAAGCCGCCGCCGAACTTGGCCACCGCTGCCGCCCCTTGGAAGAATCCGTTCAGGATTTTTACCAATGGAAAGGTCTTTCAATTGGCCCCAAAGGGGTAAATAGTTAGGCAGGTCTTGTCCCGACGCTTCGGGATGGCAGTTGGCAGTCGGGTATTGGCGCAGGCACCAAACTCATCACTCATCACTTATCATTCATCATTTCAAAATGTCCTTCCAACTCATCGCCTACACCTGGCTCGCCATCGCCGTCATCGTCCATTTCACCATGTTCCGGGTGACGGCGCCGTTCGGTCGGCACACCACCGATAGCTGGGGCCCGACGATGGATAACCGCTTGGCGTGGTTCGTCATGGAGTCGCCCTCGCTGCTCATCATGGCGTATTTCCTTTTCTTCGGAAAAAACAGTTTTGAAAGCTATGCTTGGGTGCTGTTCATGCTGTGGATAGGCCATTATGTGAACCGCACGCTCATCTACCCCCTGCGCATCAAACCAACGCCCAAGCGGATGCCCGTGGTGATTGCGGCCAGCGCCGTTTGCTTCAACCTCGTAAATGCGGGCCTGAACGGCTACTACCTCGCCGAACTCGCCCCCGTGGAAAAATACGGCAGCGCATGGTTGGCCAGTCCGCAGTTTTGGCTGGGAGGATTGCTTTTCGTGGTTGGCCTTTACATCAACCTGCGTTCTGACCATATCCTCATCCACCTCCGCAAGCCGGGCGAAACGGGCTATAAACTGCCGCAAGGCTTCCTGTTTAAGTACGTTGCCTCGCCCAACCTTTTCGGTGAAATCGTGGAGTGGTCAGGTTTTGCGCTCATGGCTTGGAACCTGCCCGCCCTGACGTTCATGGTCTGGACGCTGGCCAACCTGGTGCCCCGTGCGAAGAACCATTATGATTGGAATCTGAAAAACATACCGGGTTATCCGAAGGAAAGGAAGGTGGTGTTTCCGTTTTTGTATTGAAAAATAAGCATGGTATTGCTTGCTCGTTCCTTGTTTTTCCTTAACTATGCATTGAATTTGTTCGGTTAAATATTTTAAGCTATGAAATCAATTAAAACTATCATTTTGGCCTTCGGCCAACTCCTTCCAATTTTATGCCCTGCCCAATACGGCCAACTGGACAGCACCTTCAGCGAGGATGGGACAAGTTTCTTTCATTTCCAAGGCGGATGGGCCAAGGCTGCCGACATGGAAGTTTTGCCGGATGGCAAAATACTGGTGGCTGGCACTGCCGCAGTTGGTGCTAACAAAGATTCGCATATCCTGCTGTTGCGCTACAAAGAGGATGGCAGTTTGGACACAGAATTTGGTGACGATGGGGTAGCGCTATTTGATTGGAATAATCAAGACGATGTGGCGACCGATTTGGTAGTATTGCCAAATGGCAATATCCTTGTGTCAGGATATACAAAAAATGCCTCAACTTGGCAAAGCAGCGGTTTGTTATTGCGTGTAAAACCCAATGGTATTCTTGACAATGATTTTAGCGGTGATGGTATATTTCTAATGGAGGAGGAATACGGTATCTCAATCCTTCAAATCATCCCTACAGTGGATGATCAAATCCTTTTGTTTCAAAACGACTACTCTTCAAGGGTACATTTAACTAAATTGCATGAAACTGGCTTAGTTGACAGCTTGTTTGGTGTAGGAGGGTCTGTATATGTTGGAAGCTCATTTTCAGCTATATATTCTGCCATTTGTAAAGTTTTGGAAAATGGCCATATCATTATAATAATAAATTTAGAGGATGACACTGGGTTTGGCTATAGAACCTATTCAAGGTTGAAAAATAACGGCGGCCTATTAAGTAGTAATTCTTCAATCGACAAAAATGTTTTTGTCTCTTTTGAAGAAATATTGCAAGATAACATAATCACCAGTGTTGGTTATAAATTCGACAGAGATTATCATAAAGATATTACTATCAATCGGTTTAAAATTGATGGTAGTTACGACTACTCGTTTGCCATCAACGGCACCCGGCTCTTGGACACGGGCGAAGAATATGAAGAAGCCCACGCACTCGACTTAGATAAGGATAAAAATATCGTCCTTGTTGGCCATGACGGCCATGTGCCTGACCAGAAAGCCTTTATCGCCCGCCTGACTTCCGATGGGGCATGGGACAATACTTTTGGGCATGGCGGACAATTTCGATTGAATTATAGCACGAAAGAAGACGCTGCAAATTCAGTCCAGGTTGATTCAAAACAACGAATACTCGTTGCCGGGCAAAGCGGGGATTCGCTAATACTGCTAAGGTTGATTGGCAGTGATTTCACACCACCACCCCTGCCTCCAGCTCCTGTAGAAGCGTATGCTTTTCGGTTGTGGCCGAATCCTGTTGGCAGCATTTTAAATATCGAATACGCTTTGCCGACCAGTGGGCTTGTTACCTTGGAGCTTTGGGATATGCAAGGCAGGTGGATTGCTGATTTGTTAAAAGATGCGCCTAGGTTGGCCAGTACCTACACGGTTGAAATCCCTATTGATGCAGGCATTCCAAATGGTGCTTATTGGCTGCGGTTCAAGGTAGGGGATTTTAAGGCAGAGCAAAAAATTGTTATCCTTAAATAAGGAAGGTTTTGAACAAGTGCACTAAATTCATTTATGATTGCTTAATTTGTAACGGGGTTCAACAAGAATTGGTTGTTATAGAATAAGTACACCATTAAAGTTTCAGCTATGACATTGACACGATTTCATTTTTTCACCATCATGTTTTATGTTCTTTCTATTTGTAGCGGCTGCGGCAATGACGAAGAACAACAAAAAGGCATCTCCATAGAACAAATGTCCCAGCCCAGCGACGAAGCGACTGATAGCTTGGGCGTGACCAACGCTAAAAAGGCCATAACCCGACCCAGTACCGTGCTGTTGACGGCCCATGCCGACCATCGGCTGGTGACGGTTTATAAGCTGGTGCAAACCCCCGAACGTGGCAAGGCATACCTCGGCACTAACTTTTATTACCGTTCTACGAGGAAGGGGAGACTGGGCCCCGGTGGAATGTTTGGCACGGCCATTATATGCCGGGAATTGAGGCATTGCGTGGCATTAACCTCCTCAATATCAGCCATTACAATATGAAAACAAAGGCCCGAAACGACCTGTTCGAGCATCCGGTTTGGATAAACACGCTGTACTTCCCGGCCTTTGAAACGGATACCCTGAATGGCTCCTCCGTCCAGCGGGACTACTACATGGTATCCGCCTACGACGAGGACACCAACCGGGACAGCATGGTGAACTACCGGGATTTGCGGCGTTTTTACCATTTTGATTTGGAGGCTAAAAAACGGACACAATTGATACCCCCCAACTACTCCGTCGTGAGTTCTGAGTACGACCCCGCCAACGACGCCATGTTCGTCTTTGCCAGCCTTGATGCCAATTCCAACGGCAAAAGGGACACGGAAGAGCCTGTGCATGTATTCTGGTTTTCAATGAAGGCACCTGCGCCGGGGGAGCGGTTGTATTGAATTGCCTTTTAAATAGGTGATTCGACTTATCTTTGCTTGAGAAGTAAAAACTCCATCATGTCAAAACGTTATCCACGAACACTTTCCACGGGCGCAAACAACACGGTTATTGCCCTATCCGATTCGGAGGTGGGCAAGCTGTTCTTTGGCGATACCCGCTCCGACATCGGTTCGGAGGCGGAGAAGATGAAGTTCGCCAATACCGTGAACGGGTTGGTCGTCCGGTTCGTGCGCTTGGATGTATTCGAGAACGACAGCGAGATGTTGGTGATGGATCGCCTTTACCCGCTCGACTTCCGGGCCTACGAACAAGAAAAGCGCCTGCTCTGGCTCGATGTCTTCGAGGATGAATTGGCGCAACTCCACCGTGCGGGTTTCGTCCACCGTGACCTCCAGCGCCCTTCGAATATGCCCGGCATGTCCTACGACAATATCTTCCTCACGCCCAACGGCCTCCGGCTCATTGACGTTGGCATTTCTGCCCTGAAGGCGCAGGTCGGCGAACGGCTCTTTGAGCGGTTTGTGGAGCAAGAGCGGGCGGAGTTCGAAGTGTTTCGGGCGTTCTTTTTGGCGAGGTAGGCGGTGCTTTAAAATGAATGGATTATGTCTGAACTTGCTTTGAAACCGATTGCGGAAAATAAGGCGAGGTATGGCCAAGGGAGAGGCCACGGTCATTCCGGTCATCATCCACTCCTCTGCATGGGAAAAAGCGTCTTTTGGAAAGCTGAATGCGCTTCCTGAGAAGGGCGTTCCCGTTGAAAAATGGGAAGCGTGGGCGCAGGTGGTGAAGCGGATAAGTCCCTGCTTTGAAACGGTAGGGTACTGCCGGGACAAACTAGCTTGTCCCGGCAGTTTGCGAAGAATATTTACTGCACCATCTTCGCCTCCGTAATCACCTGTACATCGCCTTCCGGGCCGTCCTGGTACAGGGGTTGCTTGCGGACGATGTACTTAAGGTCAAACCATTTGCCTTGGAGGGCCTTGTTGGAGCCCCAGCCTTGGTTGGTTTCGTTGGCTTCTCCTTCTGGAACTTGTACTCCAAACTCCACACTTTTATCCTCGCAGCCGCCGAAATCATAGGTTTTTCCCGCTTTGTCTTCGAAGCTGTAGTGCTCGGCATCGCCCAAGGTGAACTCCACGAACTTGGCGTTCACGGTCTGCACGGCAGGCGTTTCGGTCGCCGCAGTTGCGGCGGTTGTGTCGGTAGTGGCCTCAGTGGTGGCTTCGTCTGTTTTGGCACCGTTGCCATTGCAGGCAAGCAGGGTAGCAGCCAATACGAGGGCACTCAAGATTTTTGTTGTTGTTGGTCTCATCGTTTTTAATGATTGAATGAAAGCCCAAATTTAGCGGATATTCGAATCTTTCAAGCACCCTTTTTTGATGATAGTCCAGCTTACAACCGCCGCCGTTCCTCGCTCGCCCCACCATCCCTATTCCTCGCATCCCGCAATTTACTGTTCCCAAACTTCCCGCTCCAGGTCAGCATGAACACCCGCTCGGCTTGCAGGTAGCCCGCTTTTACGTAGAGGTTTTGGCTGTTCTCCCGGCTGGTGCCCCGGTAGTTATTGGTCATGAAAATATCGTTGCAATTGAAGGCCAGCTTGCCCCATTTTTCCCCGAAATCCTTCGAAATGCCAGCGTTCAGCGAACCATTGGGGCGGTATTTGGTCACACCGTAGCGGTTGGCGGTGATGTACTGAGCGCTGAGGTCAATCGTGAATTGGTGGGGCAAACGGAAGCTGTGGTTGGAGTTGAAGCCCATGAGGTAGGCGTCATAGGTGAATTCCTTGCCCTCCAGTTCCACGACGAAGCTTTGCCACGCCACGAAGACGTTGTTCTGCGTTTCCCACCATTTGGTGGGCTGCACGGCGAAGTTCAGCATGGCGTAGGCCGTCTGCGTCGAGCCGTTGTTCACGGGGTAGGTGATGTGCGAGTTGTTCACCACGTCCACGTGGGGGATGTCCCGAATGCTCTCGGTCTCCTTGTTGTATTCCACGGTCAGGTTGATGAACTTGTAGCGGTAATCGGCCCGGATAGCATTGACGAAAGCTGGCTGCAAGGATGGGTTCCCGCCCTGAATCGTGGAGGGGTCGTAAAAAATGAAAACGGGCGCCAATTGCGTAAATCCGGGGCGGAATATGCGGCGGCTATACGATAAATTTAGGCTCTGGTTTTCGTTGATATTCCGCATTAAATAAACGCTGGGAAACCATGAGCCGTAATGCCTGTCCACCACGTTTGGCTGGGTTTTGGAGCCGAGATTGGTACTCGTATATTCGTATCGAAAGCCGATTTTGGCGTCGGTTTTTGCATTTAATTTAAAAGATATAGTGCTATATGCTGCCGCAATATCTTCCATGAGCTTAAAGCGGGAAGTGAGCAGGCTGTCGGCCACCCAATTGCCCTGCATCAGATTTTCCACCCGTATATCGTTGTCGAAACGAGACTGCGCCACCTTCACCCCCGCCTCGAACTGCGTTTCCTTCTTAAAAATCTGCGTATAATCGGCTTTTGCTACCGCAATATTAATGGGCGTCTGCTTGGTCACTTGCAGCTCCTGCTCGTTGCCCGTTTCACCATTATTAAACTCGGTGAAATACCTGTAATCACTGGGATTGTCAATATAATAATCAATATAATCGGCGTCAAAGGACAGTGTCTGTTTATCATTGAATTTATGCTGCACGTTGAAATTCCCGGCCAGCGATTTCCAGTGGTTTATTTCATTGGTAAACATGCGGGTCGTGCTATCCAGCGAGTTGTTGGTGCGGTGCAGGATTTTGCTCTCGGCGGTCATGTCCCAGTAGCGGTCGAAGAAGCCGCCCAGCACGCCGATGGTCGTTTTCTTGCTCACATCGAAGTCCGCCCCGAAGCGGGCGTTTTGGTTCCAGAGGTCTGGCGATCGCACGCTGCGGCCATCCGTTTCGATGAAATTGCCGTCCCGCTGGATGCCCCGGTAATTGGTAAAAACCTGCGGGTTGTGGTCGAATTGCATCGAATAATTTCCGAAGAGGTTCAGTTTTCCTCGACGGAAGTTAAGGTTCAGCCCCGTGCCGTACTTCTCAGCCCGGCCATAGCCACCGTTCACGGAATAGCTGCCGTTCAGGCCCGCATCCGCCGTTTTTTTCAGCACGATATTGATGACCCCGGCGCTGCCCTGCGCATCAAAACTGGCGGGCGGCGTGTGTATCAGCTCTATCCGCTCAATATTGTCCGCCAGCGTTCCTTCCAGCAGCGAGATGATGGCATCCGGTGGCAGCGGGCTTATTTTCCCGTTAATCATGATGATGACGCCCTGCTTCCCGCTCATCGAAATGCTGTTCGATTGCTTGTTCACGAGCACCCCCGGTGAACGCTGAAGTACCTGCAAGGCGTTCCCCCCGGCGTTCACGCTGCTGGCCGCCACGTTGATGTTCATGCGGTCAATTTTTTGCTCGAAAAACGGCTTCTTCGCCACGACCTGCACCTCTTGCAATTGCTCCGAAGCTTCGTTTAACACAATGGTTTCCAAGGATTTGCGCCCCGTGTTTTCCATCGAAAAAACGCCAGAAAGATACTCGCTAAACCCCACCATCGTCACCCGAAGCAGGTAGTCCCCGCCGCTGATTTCGTCGAGGCTGAACGTCCCGTCGTCATTGGTGACGTTGCCTTTGGCAAGGCTGGAATCGGCGGCATTTAATAGTAAAACCGAAGCGCCGGGCAGCGGGTGGTCAGTTGCATCGGTGATTTCGCCCGTGATTTGCGCTTGCGCAAGGGTAGGGGAAAGGCAAAGGAAATTAAGGCCGAGCAGCAGGGCTGCGGCGAGGGTTTTTGATAACATGTCGGATGATTTACCTCACCCCCGGCCCCTCTCCTGCGAGGAGAGGGGAGAAGCAAGTGCTTAATTTTGAAAGATTAGTAAGTGAAATTTTGAAATTGACGTAGGTTTTTCAGAGGTGCGGTTTGATAACCCGCCGCACGAAAAGGCCTGCAATCTTTTCAATTGCTTTCATCTGTATAACGGTTTCTTGCCTCCCGTAAAAAGTAATGAGTTATGGAAATGGTCCAAACTGTCCAAGCCAAATAGAAAAAACGTTGAACCAAACCTTCATATTCATATCCAAAAGGCTTTAAGAACCTAAGTAAAATAAACATTGAAATAGCGAAACTAAGCAAAGACAGGTTGCTGAGTTCTAAAAACCCCTTGTTTCT
>JADLHE010000475.1 GCA_020848965.1 Saprospiraceae bacterium | reverse complement strand
GACGGGAAAGGCGACACCCCAAAAAGAAGAAAAGAAAAAGGATAACCCCTAAAAACCAGAGCCGGGGGGTGGGGTTCGGGGAGGGGGGCGGCGGCGAGCGCCCCCTCCCCGCCACTAAAAGCAAATACCGCTATCTGTTTCGGGCGGCAGCCCGCTCATGCGATTTCAATAATATGTTGCCATTCGCTGTTAACTTTGCGGAAAAGCAATCCCCAATTTTTTGATTTTGTATGGAGTATAAAAAGCAATCCATCGAAACCGCATTGCTCGCCATTGAACCTGAAAAGTTCCAAGAATTGTGCGACTCTATCTTGCAGGAAGAAGTGGCCGAGTACGCCCATTTTGTAAGAACGGGCAGCAAGCCGGGCAAGCGCAAAACCCAGAAAGGTACACCCGACACCGCCTTCAAGCTGCCGAATGGCAAATGGCTGTTGGTGGAAACGACCACACAGGAGAGGGATGAAAAAAAGAAGGCTTTCTTGCAAAAATTGGAGGGCGACATCCAGAAATGCCTTGTCAAGTTCCCCCCGAAGAAGGTTGAAAAAATACTGCTCTGCACCAACTCCAAAGTCAGCCACACCGAATACCAGCAGCTTTCCAAGTTGACCGAACCGCATGGCATCATGCTCGAAGTCAAGGGGCTGGATGTTTGGGCGGGGTTCCTAGCTGGGAGGTACCAGTATTTGGCGAGCGACTACCTGGGACTTCCATTGACCAATTGGCAAGTAACATCCCTAAAACAGTTTCTTGCCGGGTATCAAAAAATAGGGTTTCAACCAGGGCTGAATAATCAGTTTTACGCAAGGGAAAAGGAGTTGGGGGAATTAAAAACGGCGATGATGGGACATCCTTTTGTCGTCGTAAAAGGCAAACAGGGACTTGGCAAATCAAAACTTTGTATCGAAGCTATTCGGCAGTTCTTGCAAGAAAACAGTGGCTGGGGTTGCTTTTGCATCACCAATCCCACTTCATATGAATCGGTTTATAAAGAGCTTCAAACCCTGCTTTACCCGGACAGGAACTACATCCTATTTCTCGATGACGCTAATCGCCACAGGCTGCAACTTAAAGACACACTCGCATTCGCCCGTCAGGAAAGAGATGGGAAGATACATATAGTGGCTACGGTAAGGGACTACGCTGCAAGCAGCCTCTTAAACGAATTCGCCGATTGCACTCCAACACCCTTTACGATAGAAGCATTAGAAAGAGAAGCTCTCCTTGAAATCTTGCGAAGCCCTGATTTCAAAATCAGGAACGACGACTACCAGCGCCCCATACTCCGATTGGCACAGGGCAACGTCCGCATACTCGTCATGCTTGCCCAACTCGCCATTGAAAAGCAAGACCCAAACGTTTTCAAAAATGTGGCGGAGGTCTATGACAAGCATTTCAACCGGGTTCAGGAGGACTGCGAACTGCTCAAGCAATCCAACACCTTGAAGGTGCTGGGCTTGCTGTCCTTCTTCTACACGATTGACATGGCGCATGGGGAGAGCTTCAGCAAGTTGCTGCGCATTTTCAAACTAAAGGAAGAGGATTTCAGGCAGGTCATCGAGCAGCTCCACGAGCAAGAGTTCATCGAGCTTTCGGAAGACCGACAGGTTGCCAAGAGCGCCGACCAGTCGCTCGCCAGTTATGTCTTTTTTAGGGTGTTCATTAGGGATGGGTTGTTGCCGTTTGAAGATTTGCTTTTCAACTATTTTTGGACATACAGAAACAAAGTCAGAAACGCTGTATTTTCCGCTAAAAACGACTTTGACATGAGGCTAGTTGAAGAGAAACTATCCTCACATCTGAGGCAGTTCTGGAAATCCATCGGAGATGACGAAAGCAAATTGCTCGATTTCTTCAATGCTTTTTGGTACTATCTTAAAGATGAATGCCTGGCATTCATTGCTGACAAAATAGAACAGCTTCCCCTTGTCGAGAACCCAATTTTTGAAACCAAGGAAAAAGATAATAACCATTTGAACGTCAAGGACAAGTACATTTTGCAGCTTGACGACTATTTAGGACATAACCACTTTCAGCCCAATTTCAACAATGCCCTTGAGTTGGGATTCAAATACGTTTCCCGAAAGCCCGAAAAGATGCCGGAGTGGTTCAAGACACTTACTACCAGACTGGTTTTCACTATAGAAGACAGACAACATAAATTCGAGTGGCACCAATCGTTTTGGGAGTTTTTTTCAACTCGTTGCAAAGAAGGAAAAAGCGCTCACATTGCCATGCTTTCGGGCATCACAGCGCATTATCTTCGGATTTCCAACATGACTATTAGGGCTTCTGTTTGGGAGTTCCTGCAAGAGCAGTTTGCACGGCATCCAACGCTTTGTTTCAACGCAATGAAGCAATATCCCCAATTCAGGAGTTCGGTCAACAAGTGGGCGTGCGAATATGACCTGCCATATTTGCTCAAAACCATTGAAACCTGTCTGGATGCCGCAGATTTTACCCATTGCTTTTATGTCCACGAAACTGCCCGTTTGTTCAAGCGGATGGACATCGGTTCGGATGCTTTCGAGCCATTGAAGGGGCGATTTACGGGAAAGGCTTACCGCTATTTTCAAATTTTGGACAGGAACTTTATCCGAGGCAGTGCAGATTATGAACTTGATTTTGATATTGATGAATACAACCGCCAGAAGAACGAGGAAATCTCTGCCCGTTTTCAATTTGCCGATTTCGCTTCATTCTTGGATTTCTACGAAGTATATCAAATGCTGGCGGGTAGCCCAGAAGCACAGCACAGCTCCATCAATGAATCGCTCGACCATATCCTTGTTGAACACTTTTCAAGAAACTCAGACCTAACCTTGACTTTTATTGAACATCTTTTGAAAAGCAGTGACTCGGTTTGGCTGCATTTAACAACCAAAACCATCGCAACTTCTAACCCAGACGACGCCAAGAAGCTTTTTCGGTTTTTCAAGCAATATGAAGTAAGTTGGCTGTTCTGTTTTTTAGAAAACGTACCGGATGCATGGATTGATATGGAATATTACAAAGCCATGATGGAATTCTTAGAAGGTTGCACAACGCCGCTCCGTTTCCTTGACCTCGGGTTTTTAGTAAAGTTCAAACCACAGAATCAATATGTTTTCAGGGACTTTTTACAAATCATATCCAGCAAACCGGAGCAAGACAAAGGCACTCACAGCTTGGTGTATGATTTCTTTGAAAAGCAATTGCACCATTTCGAGGACGCCGATTTGCCCATGTTGAAACAGGTCTATTTTACTTGTGAACAACAGGTAAGGAACTTCGATTTTTCACATAAAGGCTGGTTGGCGCTGGTCAAAAGGGACATAGGTTTTGCCCTTGAGTATTTTTCCCGAAAACTTACAGCGAACCCATACCGGGGCGGTAGCGAACACCGGAAGTTTGGGGTCGTTTGGGAGCTTGTGCAGGCGGAAACCATTGCTGAAAGTGTGTTGCTGAAAATAATGGAACTTGAACTACCTTTTGTTCGGCCTTTCTTCTCCAATGCTAATGAACTGTTCAACGGGTTTCCATCCGAACAAAAGCAGCGCATCGAAACCTTTCTGCTATCAATGATTGACAAGTATGCAGGAAATCTGAGGCTGATGGAAATGGTTTTCAATGTCATCAGGCATGAATTCAACGACCTATACGAAGCCGCATTTATCCGATTGCTCGAACTGAACACTGACCTTGATTTCTTTGCTGAAATCCCCTGGGGCAACGAGGTAAAATTAACGGAACGGGAGGGCAATGTGAACTGGAGCGAAATCGAGGTGGAACGTTGGCGGCGTGTTCAGGGCTTCCTTGACAAGTTCCCAAATCAAATCTCAGTATTAAAGCATAAAGCCTTTGTAAACGACCAAATTGACAGTGCTGAAAAAGCTGCGAAAAGGGAGCGACGCCATCAATTTGTGGATGATTTTTAGTCCCTTTTATGTGATTTGAGTATAAGCTCAATACCTACTACGCCAATCACCACAACTGGCCTTTTCACGCTTGTCGCCGGAGGTGCTCCAATATCCTTTCCGCCCGGTGGATAAGTTCCAATTCCTTGTTGTAGCCCGCCAATTGGATGAGGGCTTTTTCGATGGGTTCTGTGGCCTCGTAGCGCTGGGCGCCTTCACGTTGGTTTTTGGCGAACCAGCCTACGGCATTGATGGAGGTGTTGGCAAGGGTGGCTGCCTGCTCAAGGTAGCCGGTGGGCAGCAGCCGCTGCTCGATGAGTTCGGCGACGCTGAGGTGGGAAAAGCCGAGCGGCTTGGGACGGGTGGCAATGACGCCTGTCATCTCCTCTGCACGACCGATGAGCGCCTCCTGCGTCTCGCTGGCGGCTGCCTGTCCCTTCAGTGCCGCCCGGACGGAGGTGAGCGCAAGCCCGGTATCTTCGGCAAACTTGGTGGTGAAGCCAAAGGGAAAGATACCTGCTTTGTTGAGTTGTGCGAGCAGCGTGCGTAGTGTTTCGGCATTGCGTGAGGAGTATTGCTTTTTCATGGTGGTTATTTGCCGCAAAAGAACAGAGAAAAAGACCAGGTTGCAAGGGAAATAACCAAA
The DNA here is from genome assembly GCA_020848965.1 of Saprospiraceae bacterium. GTDB lineage: Bacteria > Bacteroidota > Bacteroidia > Chitinophagales > Saprospiraceae > UBA6168. The sequence continues at coordinate 6,460 of JADLHE010000475.1, read as the reverse complement.
TTTCACATGACCTTTTGGCCATTTTGCAGAAATTGGCTTGGCAATATAGCAACAACAGCTACCAGTTTCGTATAAAAGTTTGAATCAACTGCAACCCTGCAAGGTCATGAACCTGAAACTTCCCTTTGGACTCAAGGATGGCAAGCTGGTAGAAATCTCCGAGGTTGAGCGCGGATTGAACTGCGACTGTACCTGTCCGTGCTGTGGCAGCAAGCTGATAGCACGAAAAGGAGAACACAAGGTCGCCCACTTTGCCCACTACCAAAACCCGGAATGTGAGCATGGTTTTGAGACAGCTTTGCACCTTGCGGCAAAATCCATCTTGGAACAAAGAAGAGTAATCCGGTTGCCGGAGCTAAGGCACGACATGGGCAGGTTCGGGCAACAGAAGTTAACAGAAGTCTGCTTCCCAAAAGTGGCCAAAGTAATTGTGGAGCGCCGATTGGGTGACATTGTGCCCGACCTCCTGCTTGATTTCAACGGTCAGCAGTTGCTGGTCGAGATTGCCGTCACGCATTTTGTGGACAGCGAAAAACTGGCAAAAATCAAGGCATTGGGGATTTCGACCATCGAAGTGGATTTAAGCAGGTTTTTGAAGGAACCCCTTGATTTCCAGCAGCTCACCGTTATTCTGATTGAACGGGTCGAGCAAAAGGCGTGGGTCTTCAATGCCAAGTTGGGTGATTTGCTGCGGAAGAAACAGGAAGAATTGGAAGCTGCGGAGAAAAGGGAAAGACTAGAACAGGAAGAAAACACCCGCAGGCGTAGGGAAGAATGGGAAAAAAGCCAGCGGAAAGAAATGGAAGAAAAGGACCAAAGGGAGAAATTCTATCAGGTTTACAAAAAGTCCATTGTGGTTAGGCGGCCCAAAAACCTTGGCTCCTTCAACGGTGAAGCCCTGCACGTAGATGATTGCCCACTCAAAATGAATGCTTATCATATAGGGGGCGGTTTCTACAATTACTTTGCAAATGTGAATATTGATTGCCGACGGTGTGATCATTATAGGGGAATGCGGGACGATAAGGCCTCTATCGTTTGCTTGCACGATTACCATGTGAAGAAAAACAAGGCGGAGTAAAGGCTGTATTATTCACGCCCGACCGTACTCATCAAGCGATTTCTTCCTGCAAGTCACCAAGCGACCGACGCCATTTGTAGGTTTGGGAGCTCCACCCGACTTCGGCAGGACAATTTCTGGAACAAGAGCGAGACAGGGCATGAAGTAGGAGCACCTGTCGGTTGGGACTTGGTTGTCCATACCTGGGCAAATGCGAGTAGGACAATCAGACTGATTTTAAACTGTCTGTTTGAACAGCGTCTATTAAAACCCCCCGAAATCGGGGGGTTTTAATAGACGCTGTTCAAATGCCTTCGATGAACTTCTTGCCTGCTTCGTAGCGCAGCAATAAATCCAGTTGCTCGATGGCCCTTTCGTTCAGCAAAGACAGCCGCTCGTTGGCGTTCATGCCCGATTTGATGTATTCAGCGTTGAGGTTTTCCAGATTGGCGAGTACGAGCAACTGCTCGGTGGAAGCGTGGTCACGGATATTGCCTTGTTTTTCCGGGTTTTGTGCTTTCCACTCTTTTGCAGACATACCAAACAATGCTGCGTTGAGCAGGTCGGCTTCGTTGGCGTAGAAAAAGCCTTCCGCCGATTTCGAAATCCGGGGCGGCAAGAGGGACTTGACAGCTTCCGTATGCAGGTGGTAGTTGACCTTTGCCAAGGTGCGCCTTACCTTCCATTCGAGCGCCTCTTGCCCATATTTTTCTTCGAGCAAAACTTGGTACTCCTTGACGAGGAGCAAATGGAAGTCAACCGACAACCAGCTTGCGAACTGAAACGCTATGTCCTTGTGGGCATAGGTGCCTCCTCCCCTACCCTTCTTGCTGACCATGCCAATAGCACCCGTCGCTTCCGCCCATTTACTAACGGACAAATAGAAAGTATTGGAACCTGCGCGGTTGAACAGCACCTCAAATTCGGTGGGTTTAAAGTCAGGATTGTACAGCATCTCCCATTTGCCGATGTATTCTACCGTGTACTTCTGGCGAAGCCAACGCTCAAGAAGCGTGTCGGGAGGCCCTTCAAACCCTGCACACATATCGGTCAAGGAAATGAAATCCGCCTGCAAGCGGATGGTTGCGCCTTTGACAAGGAGTGTTGTGGCTTGACTTTTCATCGTTAAACATGATGGTTAAAACAAATTGTTGTGGCAGCGAAGGTAGGAAAACTGGCAATTACAGGTAGTCATTTTTACCTGCCTGCAAGCACCGCACCAACAGAGCGTCCTTTGGACAAAAACAGGAGTATTAAACGTAAAAGTAGCACTTGGTGCAGCCTGCACCATTGCACCAAAAAAGGAAATCCTGTTTCAAACAACTGAAAATCAAACCATTACAACGCTATACGTTTTTGATACAACCTGGTGCAATGCACCAAGTTGCACCAAAAACGCTGCGTTGCGGGGCCAAGCCCCTACCCTACTCACCAAGCGACCACCGCCATTTGAAGGCTTGGGAACTCCACTTTTCTGCGCCAGCAGAGTTTCAGGAACAAGGGTGAGGCATCGAGGGCACAGGGCATGAAGCCCTCCGGCAGTTGCACCAGCCCGGATACGGGCACATCAAAGCTGTAAGCACAAACTGGCTCGTCGCCGCAGTTGATGGACTCGAAGACGGCGATGGAAACGATGCCCTTGAAGTTGTTGCTCAGGGGTGTGACGGTCATCGTCTCTGTTGCCGGGTCAATCTTGGTTTGGAACATGCCGGGGTAGCTAAACTCCCAGAAGAAGGGCATGAAGTAGGAGCATTGGCATTTGGTAGCCTGTACCTGGGCGAATGCTGTAAATGCGAGCAGGGTCAGCCCTGCGAGGGTGAGTGATTTTTTCATATAGCACAGTTTTAAAGTTTGCAGTTCGTCAGTTGGCAGTTGGCAGTTGGCAGTCAGGTCGTAGCCGCTGGCGCTGGACTGCCCACTGCCAACTGTTGACTGCCGACTAATTTCCGTTCCCAGAAGATGGTTTGCTCGACCCGGATGTTGTGCCCGGTGGATTCGTGGTGGGCGATGGCATCGTAGGCTGCGTTACTGCCTTGCCATCTGGCTTTGCAGTCCTTGCAGTAGCCGATGGTGGATACCCCAGCTTCCCGCCGGGGCATGGTGGTGGCGGGTTGGTTCATAGCACAGAATAGTTTGATAAAATACTGGCTAAAGTTAGGCTTGTTGTGGCAGAAATACAAGGCGGGAAAGCACTAAAAATCCAACCGTAACTGGTTCCCCCGCTGCACATAGCTAAAACTGTCCGGCTCATTGAGGACTTGAAAGCCGCCGTTTCGGTTGATGGTGTCGTAGAGCAGGGACACCGCCTTTTCCGGTTCCCGCTCGATGCGCTCTTGGGTGAAGCGCAGCACCGACCAGCCGTGGCTTTCGAGTTCGTTGTTGCGGTGCTTGTCGTAGTGGACACGCTCCGGGGAGTCGTGCCAGGCGTCGCCGTCACACTCCAAGTCAATGGGGCGGGACTTGCAGAAGATGGCAAAGTCGAGGAGGTAGGTGTTCCGGTTGATGGTCTGCACCCATTCCCGCTCGGCGGGGATGCGGGCATCGTTGAGCAGGGCGAACATCCGCTCTTCTAACGAGCTGCCGTTGAACAGAAAGTTGATGTCCGTGTAGCCGCCGAAAAAACGGCGCTCGGTGGTGGGCAGGAAAGTGACCCGGTGCCCCCGGCGGCTGGCGATGGGCTGGGGCAGTTCCTCCAGTTTTTCCAACTCGATTTTGTAATAGCGCTTGTGCGCCTTTGGGCTGTTGGGCTTTTCGTCGGGGAAGAGGTCACGGCGGCCCACTTCGGTCATGCGCTTGATGGTGCCGTAGTGCCGGATTTTCCATTTGTCCTCCTTTAGCTTTGCTGTCGGATAAAAGGCGATGATTTTGGCCTTCCCTTCCCGGATGATGGGCGGGGCGGTGTCAATCGGGATGCGGTACCAGCACTCGTCCTGTAGGCGGGCGTAGTCGTGCCGGTCGGTTATCATAGCGACGAGGACGTTGTTGGGTTGTTTGTTGGTGGGTGGCATTTTCAATGTATCCAGCATGCTTGGTTAATGTAAACTTTTTACACCTATTTCGGGTTGGTTACGAACATTTCACAAACCACCTGTCATGCAAGTAATCAAGGTCAAAAGTAAAAAGCTGCTCAATATGAAAGTGAAGGAGTTGAATCAGCTTACCACTGGACTAAAGGAGTCATTCATTTTCATACAAGGCTCTTTCGTTGAAATCGGAAGGGCATTCTTGAAAAAGGTCTTTGAAGACAGGGCTGAAATTCATCTACTTGATTTTGAACAGATAAGAAAGCTTTACCTTGAAGACAGCGGGGCTGAGGCGGAAGAAACACCAGCCAAAGAACATGATTTTTACAAAATGGTCTGCTCAACCTATCTATACCTCGACACTGAGCCAAGATACCAGTTCTACGAGTTGTTTAAGTCTGCACAACACCATTTAGGAGAGATTGCCGCCCGTCTTAAAGAAATTGAACGAGAGCTGGTTCAGATAAGGGCTTCGGGGGAAAGGTTAGTTGATGGGATTGACCGCTTGGAGTTGCTTCAACATTATAGGGAGCTGAATCTACAGGCAAAGGAGGAGATAATCACTTTCTTGTCAGAAGACATTGAACATGAGGCAAAAAACCGCTCACTCATCAAGCTAATTTCATTTGGGATACTTCAAAGACCTACCCCATATCTTTATGCTTACGTTCCAAGGGAATATGAAGTTAGGGACCCCTTGCCTTTTACCAACGTTCTTGACCATGTGGTAATTCGGCAAATCATGGAGGTAAAAAGGCTTTATATTGAGGACAAGGCTGGCTTCCTTGAATGGTTGACCCTTCAGATTGAGCACGAAGAAATCGTATGGTCTTTAAGCAATGTTCTTCCATCGAACCACGTACTTTCTGAAAGAAGCAGCACCTTAAAGCCAATATTAGATTTATTCACCAGAAAAGACTGGTTTGCGTTTTCCAACTTGGCAATCATCCAAATCGAAGGTATTCTGACCGATATTTGCTTGTTGCTGGAGTATGATGAAGACGGGCGTAAAAGACTTGAAAAGAAGCTCATCGGAGAAGGCTTTGGCGAGAAGCTCGACAGGCTCAAGGCAATTCTCTTTGGTGAATTGGATTATGAATACTTCCGATTCAGGTTCAGGGTGATGCGCAACAGAATAGCCCACGGTAGGCTCAACAGCAATGAGGTCGAAATTCTTGCGGGCATTCTCCTTTTTGACCTTAAAAAAGTGTGCGATTGCGTTAGGTCGTTGAACATTCCCTTGAACAGAAGAGTCTCTATTGCAGGCGTTACAAAGGATTCTCTGAAAAAAGGGGAAATAGAACATTCATTGATTGTCCAACACTTTCTGTTGAGCCATATTCCAATTCCTTCCTTCTACAATCTTGATGATTTGGAAGAATTGCTAAAACCCGTTTTCACGGATGCTTTTTGGAAAAATTTTGAAGAAAAATGGGATTCATACTCCGAAGAGAACCAAGCTGCGTTTAGGGAGTTCTTAATACGTCTAAAAAATAAAATTCCTGAGATGTCAAGCAAAGCCAGTGAACTGCTGAAGAATTTAAAATGCAATGCCAAATTCACTCAAAAGGACTATTTGGACTTTGAGATGAAATGGTAAAACTATTTGGAATTAAAAACAAAATATCATGAACATAGTCAACAGTGAATTTCTTGAAATGCAAGAATGGTATTCGATGCTCCCTGACGCATGGAAAAAGATTTTCGAAATCAACCTTATTTTGAACGAATCCACTGCACCTCCAACCTATCCATATATTTCTTTAAAAAACTTAATCAGTTTGGAAGGTGTGCGTTATGATTATTCGAAGGAACCAAGCCCCACAATCACCGAAACAGATTTACTTAAGTTGCTTTCTATCAAATTCATTTTTTGCAACGGCGAGCCAATTGAAGACATAAGCCCTCTTGCATACCTAAGGCAGCTTCGGCACGTTTGCCTTTTTAAATGTGAAAAAATAATTACGCTTTACCCTATCTACCAATCCAAAAGTATCGAGTCTGTTGATTTTTCCTACACCGCCGTTTTTACTTTGTCCGACTTGGAAAACTTGCCTATTTTGAAAAAAATAAGCTGCTGGAAAGCGCCAATTCCAAAAGAGAAAGTCCAAGACTTCTCGACAAGGCACGTACACATTCAAATTGAGGGTGGCTTAGGGGTATAAGTATTGGCTATCAAATTCATGGAATTGCTTTTCATGGAATCTCTATCCAATTAAAAACGCGCAAACGACCGTACTTCCCCTTCCAACCCCGCCACCTCCATCTCCGTCCTTTGCACCGCCAGTTCCCCCTCCAAGAACGCCTTCTGCTTCGGCAAAAACTGCTGTGGGGAAATCCTCGCAGCATCGTAATCGGCTTGGATGAGCACGAACAG
>JADLHE010000474.1 GCA_020848965.1 Saprospiraceae bacterium | reverse complement strand
GGAAGATGAAAACAAGCTGCGCTGGTATGACAAGGTGCAAAATTTTGTGCCGGAGTTCAACCTAAGCGACCCAGCCCAAGCCGAGCGGATGGAAGTCAAAAACATCGTTACACAAACCACAGGGCTGCCCTACCATTCTTTTTCCAACCTCATCGAGCAGGGCTTCAGCAACGAATACATCCTTTCGCAGTTCCCGTTGGCTAGGCTGGCAGGCAAAGAGGGCGAATATTTTAGTTACCAAAATGCAGCTTTCAGCTTGATTGAGCCAGTTTTGGAAAAGGTGAGCGGCAAACCCTATAACGAATTGCTGGCCGAGCGAATCCTTGAGCCGTTGCAGATGCACGCTGCCACATCCACCTACGAAGGCATTGTCAACAGTCCCAATTATGCCCTGCCCCATCGTTTCCGGGGCAATGGCTGGATGCCGGATTCCATCACCCACCGCTACTACAATTACGCATCAGCTGGCGGCGTGAATGCCAGCATCAGCGATATGGCTGAATGGCTGAAAGCCCTGCTTGGGCATAAGCCAGAAGTGTTGCCGCCCAGCGTGTTGCGTGATGTTTTCACGCCCTATATTGGCACTGGTCGGGAGCGGCCCGTACTCAGGGGCTTCATTGACCGTGACTCTGCCTACTACGGCAAAGGCTGGCGCATCCTCCACCATTGGAACGATACCTTGGTCTATCATGCTGGCTTCGTGAACAATTACCTCAGCGAAATCGCCTTCCTTCCAAGCGACGACATCGGCATTTGCGTCCTGTTCAACTGCCCTTCGCAATTGGGCGGGCAGTGCATTTCCACGTTTTTCAGGCGGTGGCGGACGGTACGGGAACAGATGAAGCAGCAGCCGCAATCATAGGCGTTCCACCATTATTTTCCTTGCAAAACTGGCTTCCCCAACCTTCAACCTGACGAAATAGACCCCGCTCGGCCAAGCTGCTGACTGTACGACCATTTGGTGCTCGCCTGCGGCAAAATCGGTCTTGGGCGAATGGGAATGCACCACCCTACCCAGCACGTCCAGCACTTCCAGTTGGATATGCCTTTGTTCCAATAAATCAAACCGAACATTGAATTGGCCGCTTGACGGGTTTGGAAAAACTTCAAATCCATTTTGCCCCAATAAATCCTTCGTGCCATTCGGCAACACAATAAAATGGGTGACAAGCACGAATTCACAACCAAACATATCAGTTTGAACCGCAGAAATAGTCGTATCCGCAAGCAAAATGATGCCATTGTAGTTGGTTCCCTGCACCACGGAAACGGTATCATAGCTAACCGGGGCAGGCTCCACCGAAAGCACCAAAGTCAAAAGGCTGTCGCAGCCAGCTTGGTTGATGAGAGTGGCGGTATATGTGCCAGCATTACCGTAAGGCAAACCATCAAGCATGTAGATGCCGCCTTGGCAAATGGTGGCAGCAATCGTTTCCGTGGTAGTTGGTATCACTTCTATATTGAAAATGACGATGCTATCGCAACCATGCACCGTTTCAAGCGAATCAATATAAGTGCCCTCCATTGAAATAGTTTGACCTCCCCAAGTAACGGAATCACCCTCGCAAATGAATAAAGTGTACGATTCCTGGTAGTTAGGCCAAACAGCTAGGTTCAATGACACCAAACTATCACAGCCGGTCAGGGTTTGATACTCGGCAGAATAGGTTCCCGGTTGCGTAAGTAATTGACCATTGAACAAATAGGTTTCGCCTTCGCAAATGGACTGGTTCAATTCAATGTCAAAGCTGTCTACGACCTCTAATTGCAAGGTCACGGTGCTGTCGCAACCATGCGTGGAAACCATTTGGGCCATATAGGTGCCCGATTGCGTCAGCAGCTCCCCGTTCAACGCATAGCTACTGCCGTTGCAAAGTTGGACGGTCGGCTCCAAGTTGTAAACGGGCCAAACATCCAATGAAAGGTTCACGAGGCTGTCGCAGCCATGCACGGTTTGGAACAGGACTTTGTAGTCGCCGCTTTCGGTGAGGGTCTCCCCATTGAAAACCACGGACTCGCCCTCGCATATTTCCTCAGAAAATTGGTTAACGGCAGCCTCATTGACCCACAAAAACAAATAAACAAGGCTGTCAACCCCAGAAGCGGCAGTCAGTGTCATTGAATAATTGCCCTGTTGCGTGAGCAATTGACCATTGAAGGCATAGTTCTCGCCCTCGCAAATATTCGCTTCCAGAAAAGTATAAACAGGTGGGCTAATGGTGTGGAAATAGGTGTTCGTCACAACGGGCGGGTTCTGGTCGAAATAAACGGAAGCACTGTTTTCAATCCTGTCCGGTGGCTGGAGGTTGTCTTTCAGCTTTACCTTAAACTGCACGGAGCCAATAGAAGCCGCTTCGTCGGTGCTGATTGGCGGCAAGCCGATATTGTCGAAAGTGAATTTTAAGACACGCTGGCCGTAGAATTCCATGGTGTAAGGATGGCTGCTCGCCCCCGGTTCCAAGGTCGCAAAATCAAACTTATCGGCAAGCGTGTCCCGCACGACGACTTGGTAGG